>CANQWW010000081.1 GCA_947627655.1 uncultured Acinetobacter sp.
TTCAACCGCACTTGATGATGCAGGCGTACCTTTAATCGAAGTAACACACGGTGACGGCCTTGGTGGTTCATCCGTAAACTATGGTTTTGCTGCAGCAACGGATGAAGAGTACCTGTCTGCGGTTGTGCCGCGTATGAAGAATGCCAAAGTTTCTGCATTGCTTCTTCCTGGTATTGGTACGGTTGACCATTTGAAAATGGCCCATGAAATTGGTGTGTCTACCATTCGTGTGGCAACGCATTGTACAGAAGCGGACTGTTCAGAACAGCACATCACCGCTGCACGTAAATTAGAAATGGATACAGTGGGCTTCTTAATGCTGGCGCACATGGCGACTCCTGAAAAATTGCTTGAAGAAGCAAACAAAATGGTGTCTTACGGTGCCAACTGTATCTATGTCACAGACTCTGCGGGTTATATGTTGCCACAAGACGTGCTTGATCGCGTAGGTCATTTACGTCAACACTTAGATCCAAGCATTGAACTGGGTTTCCACGGTCACCATAACTTAGGCATGGGTGTTTCTAACACGGTTGCTGCGGTACAAGCCGGTGCAGTACGTGTAGACTTGGCCTCTGCCGGTCTAGGTGCGGGTGCAGGTAATACTCCACTGGAATTGTTCATCGCTGTTGCTAACCGTATGGGTATGGATACTGGCGTTGACCTGTTTAAAGTCCAAGACGTGGCTGAAGATCTGGTGATTCCAATGATGCATAACCCGATCCGTGCCGATCGTGATGCAGCAACTTTGGGTTATGCGGGTGTTTACTCTTCATTCCTGTTGTTCGCGAAACGCGCTGAAGCGAAATATGGCGTTTCTGCTCGTGAAATCCTGATGGAACTGGGTCGTCGTGGTACGGTTGGTGGTCAGGAAGATATGATCGAAGACTTGGCTTTGACCATGTCGAAAGCACGTGAATTACAAGCTTAATTTTTAATGCAGTCGTATTAAAATAAGGGCAATAAAAAAGCATCTAAATTGGGTGCTTTTTTATTTCTTAAATTCTCAGACAAAGTGCAACAGAGACTAATTTTAGTTAGAAAGTAAGATATCAGATTGATACCTTATTACCCGAAGATTTTTCTGCGCGTCATATTGCGCTTAGATTAGGGCGTACAAGGGTCAGCTAAAAATAATCACAGCCGATAATGGCAAAAAGTTTAGTCTGCATGAGTATGTTGCTCAGAAGCTCGGGATAGATTTCTATTTCGCTGATCCCTATAGTGCCTGGCAGCGAGGTACAAATGAAAATACAAATGGGTTGATACGCCAATATATAAGAAAAGGCAGTGATCTAAGTCACTATACGGATAAATACATCTCAGAAATTACTGAATGTTTGAATCATCGACGAAGAAAAAGACTCGGCTTTAGAAGTCCGAGTCAGGTATTATTTCAAGAATATGGTGTTGTACTGCAAATGCTAATCTAAGGTAAGTGTTTTAAACGAGAACATATGGGGATGCCATCCCGCTTAGAATTTATAACTATAAATAGTATGAATACGGTTTTCATTATAGTCTCGCCCATACTTAGACTGGTAATCAATATTTACCCAAGAGAAACTCAATCCATTTAACAAGCTATTATTAATTGCATAACTTACACGATTAGTAAATTCTCTTTCATAGTCATCTTGGCCTTGAGTCTGGAAATTATTTCCATAGATGTATTTGCTTTCTAATTTTAAGCCAGGAATATAATTGTTGAACTCATAACTAAGATTGACATGATAAGAATTTTCATTCTTCTTAATAAAAGAACCTTGAGTCCAATCGATAAAACTTAACACTGGAATAGGGCCGTCAATAAGCGGGTAATCATTGTCACCAAAGATTTTTTGATAGCCAATTCCTACTTTAAATTTAGGAAGTATTTCTATAAATTGAATGATCCCAGCATTATGGTTATTTACAGAACCTAAATATGCATCGCCAACATCACTGTTGTTAAAGTAGCGAATATTGGTCTGCATCGGAATGTCTGACAAAGACCATTTATAGTCTAAACCAGCCATACTTTGATTATATAAGTCTTCTAAATAACCGTTAAAAATCTGTAATTTAATATTAGGCGTGACATCATGCCGAATATCAATATAACTTAATCCATCAGACTCTTGGTTCTTTACACTGATTTTTTTAAAGTCTTCACCGCTTCTGCGTGAGTATTTATCAATAAAACCTGTTGAAATAAGAGTGTCTTTAAATTTTCCGGTATATACCATACCCTGAAAGCTTGGTAATAATTGACGAGATGGATCAATGACTAACATGGGATTATTAATCCATTGTTCACCATAACTTAAATTATGGTTTTGATAAGTAGCTTCTAAATTAATTCCTTTCTTTTGTTGATGGGATGCTTGCTTATTTTCTATAGGATCGAATGGCAATATCGTATCCGCTAAGCCTTTGTCATTACTTAAGCGATAAGCAAATTGGAAAGAAGGGTTTAAGGCCACGTTAATATCATCATTGACTTGATAATTGAATTTACCTCGATAAATAAGGCCTTGACTCCAGCTACCTATATCTGCATCACTATTCTCATAATCACGATCTGCATAAAGATTTTTAAGACTTATGGTATGGCTGGTACTGAATTTATCAGCAGCATAGACATTTCCTAGGCACAGCAGTATCCCTGAAAAAAGTATTTTTTTCATCATATTCAATCCTTGTAAATTTTTTAAGTCTTATTTCCGTAAAACTGTTCTGAATCCGACGTGGGATGTCGCTAAATCAAATTCTTGTGGGTGTCGTGCTGCAGCTCGGTAACGTGCGCAGTAATTGTCAGCACAAAGAAATGAACCACCTTTAATAGTCATTGTCATCGTATGGTGTTTTTGCTCACGTGTTTGTTGCGGATCACCCATGTGTAAATCGGAATGTGGCCCTTTATATACCGAGTTTGTCCATTCCCAGACATTACCAATGATGTCATGGATGCCAAAAGGATTGGCTTCAAAACAACCAACTGGAGCGATCTCTTGAAAACCATCTTTTTGAGTATTCTGATAAGGAAATTCACCTTGCCAATAATTAGCGACAATTTTACCATTTGATATGGGCCCGACATCTTCACTGTCACTAAAACCTTTAGCTAGATATTCATTTTCCAGTTCGGTTGGTAAATCACGGCCAAGCCAGGTGGCATAGGCCAAAGCGTCATTGTAAGTTACATAGCGTACTGCTTCGTTCAAGGCTGGCATTTTCTGGCCAATATTTTTCCACGATACACCTTTTTCAAATGACCACCATGACATCATGGGTGCATTCGCCATTTTAGGTGCATAGAAAACTGCAGCACCACCTTGTTTTTCTGCATCGGTAATATAACCGGTTTGATCGACGAAGGCTTTAAACTGTGCCACAGTGACTTCAGTCTGATCTGCCCAGAAGCTTTCAACCTTTAATTTATTTTGATAAAAAGGGCGTTCATCTTCATAACCATCCTGTGAGCCTAATACAATTTCACCTGCTGGAATCTGGACCATACCAGCGGTAGTGGATTTCCCCCAATACTCAGGTAAACCTGAGTATTGTTGACAGGCGTGGATATTGCCCAGCGGTTTGAGCGGTGTGGTTATGTCAGGCTGAGGTTGGCTACATCCTGTACACATGAACAGCATTAGTAGAAAACTACTCTTGGGCAAAATTGACATACTCGGGTTACTCCGAAAAATTTAACACACCAACTCGCTGAGTATATTTTATATATTCTTGATGGAGCTGTTTTACAATTTCTGGATATTTTTGGCTTAAGTCAGTTGTTTCAGAACGATCATTTTCTAGATCATACAGTTTCCAATCTGGACCGTTCAGATTTTTAGTTAAAGTGCGGGTCAGCTTCCATTTATGGTTACGGACATACGCATCGCCATGCAGTTCGTCAGCATAAATAAAGTTTTTGCCATAAATACTGTTGGTTTTACCTTTTAAATAGCTGATCCATGACTTGCCTGAAGGTTGGTTGAACTTGGTAGGATCTTGCTGTTCAGCATTCATGCTTGATTGAGTTAATTCAAGAACAGTCGGGAAAATGTCTTTAACATTGACAAACTGGCTGCTTATTCGCGCTTGTGAGTGTTTTGGAAGTTTGACAATTGCAGGTGCGCTTACGCCGCCTTCAGCTGCAGTTCCTTTCCAGAGGGAGAAGGGCGCACTGCTGACTTCGCTCCAACGTGGACCAATAAGTTCATAAGATTTAGTTTTGCCCAAATTATCGTAACTATTGTCGTAACCTGGTGACGGACGATAGAAGCCTTCAGCACCATTGTCAGACATAAAGATAAACAGTGTATTATCGTACTGTTTAATTTTTTTCAGATGATTGATGAGCTTACCGACGTTGTCATCCATATTTTTAACTTGAGCGGCATAAAGTTCCATTTTACGCGCTTCGACTTTTCTCTGTTCACTGGTGAGCTTATCCCAAGTATCTAAACCTAAAGGCGTCTTTTCTTTACTTAAGACCTTAGCAGTGTTTGTCGAATTAATTATTCTTAATTCCAGCATTCTTTCTAGGCGCTTCTGTTTAATTGCATCATAACCTATATCGTATTGACCTTTATACATGTTTAGATAGCTCACTGGAACCTGAAGCGGCCAATGCGGAGCGGTTAAAGCAACATAGGCAAAAAAGGGTTGGCTTGGATTTTTATCCTGACCTATATATTCGATAATTTTTTGTGTGAAGAAGTCAGTTGAATAAAAGTCATCTGGGATTTCAACTTTTTGGCCATTTTCAGTATAAATCGTTTTACGTTGAAGACCCTCAGGTAAAGTCTTGAAATGCGAATCGGCACCATTGAGTAATGCATACGAATAATCAAAACCTTTGTGTGCTGGATTCGTCTCAGGGGTATAACCCAGATGCCATTTACCAGCCATGAATGTTTTATAACCATTATCTTTCAGAACTTGAGGCAAAGTTAGAGATCGCTCATTCAGATAACCTTCATATCCAGGTTTTCCTAAAAATTGTGGGCGTGGCTCAAAGTCAAAGCGTGCTGCATCCTCACGCATAGTTTCTGCCATCGCGCCGAGGCCTGCTAAGTGATGATCTGTACCTGACATGAGTTCAGCACGTGTTGGTGAACATGTTGCAGGCGTGTGATAGTTGGTAAAACGGGTTCCTTGATAAGCTAAACTATCAATATGAGGGGTTTTAATTTCGCTTCCGAAGGAGCTTAAATCTGAGTAACCCAAGTCATCAGCTAAAATAATAACTATATTAGGTTTTTGTGCGAAAACCTGAGTAGATACAATTAGAGAAATAAGTAGCCCTATTTTTTTTAATTTCATAAAGTTTTCCTTAACTTTGATTCTAAAATTAATGAAATTTTAAATGATTTAAATTTAATCAACATTAGACCAAAGTGATTTTTAAAAAATACTTATTTTTCAGATAATTATTTTTATTTATCTAGTTTTTTTGTTCATATTAATAGTTTTTGCATATGACTTGGTATTATTTAAATATTAAAATTTTTTTAAATTTGATTGAAAAATCATAAATTTAAACAAAAAAACTATTATTAAAAATTCTTTGAAATTTAATATATTTTTTTTTAAAAAAAAGTAGCTATATAACAAGTGGTTGGTTTCAGTTAAATCTAATTCTTTATTGTTTATATTTATAAATCAATAGCATCTACAATTTTTAATGTTCAATATTTATAGTCAAATGGCATAAAGTTTAATACTGTAGTCGGATTTTTTCTTGAAACAGAGTTGAGCATGATGGCAGCCTAGTTTTTATCAGCTGAATGTGGAACTCATCATGCGTCGTCAAAACTTATGGATAGCAATCCTTGCTGCAACAGCAAGTTTAGGAACAACAGCTGCTCAGGCTGATTTTATTGACGACAGTAATGTTCAGCTCAAATTAAAAAATTTCTATTTAGACCGTCAAATTAAAGATACGCCAGTGGGGAACTGGGGTTCATGGTCTCAAGGCATTACTTTAGATGCAAAGTCTGGTTATCACGATATCGGTGGTGGGATTCAGATCGGTGCTGATGTTTTGGTTCAGCATGCATTTAAACTGAATGGCCGTGATCAAAATCCAGACTGGGTTTTACCGCACGATGGTAAGGAATCCAAAGATCATTTTGGAAAAGTCGGCGCTACCTTAAAGGCTAAAGTATCTGAAACAGAACTGAAAGTCGGTGAACTATTGCCGGTATCTCCAGTGCTGGTATTTGATCCATCCCGCCAGTTAATGACCACGTATAGCGGTGCATGGCTAGAGTCTAAAGATATCAAAGATACCAAACTGACTTTGGCTTATATCGACAAGATCAACAACCGTTATGACAATCAGTTCAGTGATTTGACCCTGTTTGCACCTGCAAAGGGTAAAAATTATTACGATAATGGCGAAGCATCTGATTGGATGTGGATTGCGGGTATTGATCACCAACTAACGAAAGAAGTGGGTGTCAGCTACTGGTATGCTGATGTTCAGGATATTTACCAGCAGCTTTATCTAGGGGTAAATCATAAAACTGTACTCGGTGAAAAAACCAAGTTAGACAGCCATATCCGTTATTTTGATAACTCTGAATCTGGCGATAAACTATATGGCAAAATCGATAACCAGGCTTTATCCGCAGGGCTAAAACTCAGTCATGGTGCACATACGGTAGGTTTGGGCTATCAGCAAATGTTTGGCGATACTGCATTCCCGACCTTGGGTGGATGGGTGCCACAACCGTATTTGGTAAACTGGGGGGTTGCGACATTTACCAATCCGGATGAGAAATCCTTAGGTCTGACTTACGGTTATGACTTTTCAGCACTGGGTGCCAAAGGTTTAAATGCCACCGCAGTTTATATGCTGGGCAAAGATGCCACTTATGCGGGTAAAAAAGATCAGGATTCTGAGGAATTAAACCTGATCCTGAACTATACCGTTCCTGAAGGCAAGCTGAAAGGTCTAGGTGTCCAGGCGATGTATATCGATGCTGATTTCGATTATAAATCTGATCTACAAGAGTATCGTGTAGCCACCACTTATACCTATAAATTCTAATATTGAGACGCGAACAGAGCGGTGCATCAGCATCGCTCTTTTTTTTCGCTTCAGTCAGCATAAAATGGATATTGGGTCTGACTTTATTTTTAAATAATAATATAAAACAATAATTTAAATTATATCTATTTTATAGTATGCAATCGTAATTTTATATCAGTTGACCGGTGCGAAGCGGTTAATATAAAGCTGTAGAAAGTCATTTTTTAAAGCGTCAACTTGACGTCGACCTTTGGATAGATGGACCAGCAAGTTAAAGACTGTACGAGGAATTCCTATGAGCACTGTTCAAATCCCTGATTATAAAACAGATCCATTCTTTGGCTTAGAAGATAAATGGATTGAAACGGCAGAAGGTGAGTTGACTCACTACCATGAAATTGGTGAAGGTACGCCAATTTTATTCCTACACGGTTCAGGTACAGGCGTATCTGCAGCAGCAAACTGGTGGTTAAACCTGCCTGAAATTGGTGAGCAGGCACGTTGTATTGCCATCGACACCATTGGTTATGGTCAAACGGTGGTTGCACCCAATACAGCTTATGGGATCCGCGCCTGGGTAGATCACGCCATTCGTACCCTAGATGCTTTAGGCATTGAAAAAACCTGGCTGGTCGGTAACTCACTGGGTGGCTGGTTGGCTTTCCAAATGGCGCTTGACTATCCAGAGCGTATTCTGGGGATCGTGTCTATGGGTACCGGCGGTGCAAAACAGACGGCTGCCCTGAAAGCACATGCCAATCCAGTGTTAACTGAAGAAGGGATCAAGAAAACACTTTCTATGTTTGTTGTGAACAAAGATTTGATCACAGATGAGCTGGTAAAAGTGCGTTTTGCTTCTGCTGCCAATGACTATGCATCAAACCGTTTGATGGATGTAGTTGGCGCACGTGACCGTGACCGTTTCGAGTTCCCGTTAGACTTCGAAAAAATGAAAGACATTAGCGTTCCTGTGCTTCTTATTCATGGTACACAAGACGTAGTGATTCCAGTGTCTCGTACTTGGGAGATCCTGAACATCGTGCCAAATGCTGATGCCCATATTTTCAGTCAATGTGGTCACTGGTCGCAAGTAGAAAAAGCGGACGAGTTCAATACCGTGATTAAAAACTACCTGGCTGTTCACGGCGTAAAATAAGTCGTTATATCCGGTTAAAAAGGATGACTTCGGTTATCCTTTTTTTTATCTCAAAAATTGACTTTATCTTTATAAATGATTATTATTATCATTAAGTCGAGATTTAGCTTTCACCATAATTTGATCCATATTTTCTGCATCTCAAGCCTTGGTTGACTGATGAACAGCGTATTAGACTTAAGTGGTAAATGCTGGGGGTATTGCGATCATTAAATGATCAATGTCGACATTTTAATCGTTTTGGGGGATACAGGAATCTAGCGTAATATAGATAAAAGTGCTCCAGCGACTCAAAATTGCATGGTTAAAAAACCAACACTTGAAAAGCTGGCTATAAAAAAACGCGCTACTGGGGGTGCAGCAAGCGCGTTGTTGTCAGCCAGAGGCTTCAGACTTATTGATCACGGTTAATATCGAGATAAAATACACGTGTCAGTAATTCAAGGAATTTGGTGACTGCAACTGAGTTACCCTCTTTACGGTAACTGACGTAAAGATCCAGATAGGGAAGCTCGACATCGAGAGGGCGAATCACAGTATTGTTCATGGTGAGTGGCGCAATATAGCCCGGCAGGATGGTACAGCCTAAGCCGATTCCGATGGAGTTGATGTTAAACAGAATATTGTCAGCTTTTTGCACAATATTAAGTTCAATACCATTGGTTTTGGCAAATTCTAGAATCGCATTGTGCAGGGTCAGCGACTGTTCTGCGGATGGAATAATAAAATCAATCCCATTTAAGGCTTTGACCGGAATACGATCATATTTGGCCAATGGATGATCCTTAGGTAGGATAAAAATTAGTGGTTCACGTAGTACAAACTGGCTTTCAATTTCATCGCTGTTGAGGTTATGGCGGGTAAAGGTGAGATCCAGTTCACCCTTTTTGAGCAGTTTCATTTGCTCAGTATTGTTTAAACTGAGCAGCTCAATTTTAAGTTCCGGATTCTGAACCCGCAGATTGGGCAGCACATAAGGGAAGATTTTCATTTCCGCCACAGGAACAAAACCAATCCGTAGCATTTGCTGCTTGGCTTGTGACACCTGACGTGCCATGGCAATGGCTTTATCTGCCTGTGCCAGGGTTAGACGCGCCTGCTCCAGGAAAACCGCACCTTCCTCGGTCAGTTCGACTTTACGCTTTGTCCGGTGCAAGAGCTTCACCCCGACATCTTCTTCCAGGTCTTTGATTTGCTGGCTGAGAGAAGGTTGTGCCGTATAAAGTTTAAGTGCTGCCTTACTAAAGTTCAGTTCTTCAGCAACGGTTACAAAGTAACGAAGATGTCGTAATTCCATAAAACTAACCCGCCGAGTAATCCAAAAAATGTATTACTATAATTTTCAGGCAGTATAGTCTATAAACAACTATACGGTGAAGCTTATTTTGCTATTCACAAAGTAAATGAATGTGTCCTGAAAAAAGTGATTTAATAGCGATTAGCCATACTTAAGTAATTGGTGAAATCTATTAATTAAAACAAAAAAAATATTTCCGCAAAGCCACTCAAAAATCCATCATCGTTGAAAAGTTGAGTCTATTACTTTGTGCCAAGATTGGTCACAGGAGAGCTTTTCATGAGTGGAAAAATTGATGTGCGCGAAATCGACGCTTTAGTCGATGCACAAAATGGACGTATCACGCCGTCGATCTATACCGACCCTGACATTTACGAATTAGAACTTGAACGTGTCTTCGGTCGTACATGGTTGTTCCTTTGCCATGAAAGCCAAATTCCTAAATCCGGCGATTTCTTCAATACCTACATGGGTGAAGATCCAATCATCGTGACACGTCAAAAAGATGGCTCAATTAAAGCATTCTTAAACCAATGCCGTCACCGCTCTATGCGTGTCAGTTTCGCCGACTGTGGTAACACCCGTGCGTTCACTTGCCCATACCACGGCTGGTCTTACGGTATTGATGGTTCTTTAAAAGACATCCCGCTTGAAGAGCGTGCATTCCCACATGGTGCATGTAAAGAGCAATGGGGTCTGGTTGAAGTGAACCGGGTGAAGTCTTACAAAGGCCTGATCTTCGGCTGCTGGGATGAAACAACGCCTGAATTAGAAGAATATATGGGCGATATCGCCTGGTACCTTGATGGGGTACTGGATCGTCGTCCAGGTGGTACAGAAATTATCGGTGGTGTACACAAGTGGGAAATCGAGTGTAACTGGAAATTTGCAGCGGAACAGTTTGCCTCTGACCAGTATCATGCCTTGTTCTCACATGCCTCTGCGATTCAGGTGCTGGGTGCGAAACCAGATGACGAATCGTCTAAAAAACTCGGTGCTGCACAAACAGCTCGTCCAGTTTGGGAAACCGCAAAAGACGCGATCCAGTACGGTTCACGTGGTCATGGTTCAGGCTTCTTCTTCACAGAAAACCCAGACGCAAACGTATGGGTGGATGGTGAGGTGGCGAATTACTTCCGCGAAACCTATGAAGAAGTCAAAGAGCGTCTTGGTGACATTCGTGCACTACGTCTGGCGGGTCATAACACCATGTTCCCAACCTTGTCTTGGTTGAACGGTACAGCAACACTTCGCGTCTGGCACCCACGTGGTCCAAACAAAACTGAAGTATGGGCATTCTGTATTGCCGATGCTGAAGCGTCACAAGAAGTCAAAGAAGCCTTTGAACGTTCTGCTACGCGTGCCTTCGGTCCGGCGGGTTTCCTCGAGCAAGATGACTCAGAAAACTGGATCGAAATCCAAAAAGTTTTACGTGGTCATAAAGCCCGTCAAAACCGCCTGATCATGGAAATGGGTAAAGGCAACGAGAAAGTACGTGAAGATGGCATTCCTGGGATTACCAACTACATTTTCTCTGAAACAGCAGCACGTGGTATGTACCGCCGCTGGGCAGATTTACTCATCCATGAAAAATGGGAAGACGTTGAAGCTGCGGCTGACGAATACGAGAAGGAGCTTATGAAATGAGTCAAATCAACTTAGAACTTCATCACCAAATTAGTCAGTTTCTGTATCAAGAAGCCAAGCTTCTGGATGACTGGAAATTCCGCGACTGGTTAGCGACGTTAGCTGAGGATATTTCTTATACGCTACGTACCACGCCTAACGCGCAGACCCGTGACCGTCGTCGTTCAGTTGAACCACCGACGACTTGGGTATTCAACGATACCAAAGACCTTTTGGAACGTCGTGTTGCCCGTCTGGAAACCGGTATGGCTTGGGCTGAAGAGCCGCCATCACGTACCACGCACATGGTGTCTAACGTGATTGTTGAGCCAACTGAAGTGGACGGCGAATACGATGTGTACGTAACTTATCTCCTATACCGTACCCAGAAAGAAAAAGACGTCACGATTTACTGTGGTAAACGTCATGACAAGATCCGCAAAGTTGAAGACGGTCTGGGCTTCCAGATTTTCAACCGCAAGATCACGCTTGACCAAGCTACTTATAACTCACATAACCTGAGTGTGTTCTTCTAATGAATAAGATTTTTGTTTGCCAAGTTGACGAATTAGACGAAGGCGAAGC
>CANQWW010000082.1 GCA_947627655.1 uncultured Acinetobacter sp.
GTGGACTTAGCGTCCTCTTTTTTTATTTTACATTTACGCCAATGACTCTCGCTTAGCTCTTACGATGTAACAAGAATTGGGTAATTTCTGTCAGCGCTTCGGCTTGCCCTGCAAAATGCGCCAAGGCATTTAAGGCCTGATCATGCAATTGCTGTGCATAGGCTTTGGCCTGTTCCAGCCCCATCAAGGCCGGATAAGTAGACTTTTCCACCTGCTCATCCTTGCCGGCTGTTTTACCTAAAACTTCGGTATCGGAAATAATATCCAGAATATCGTCCTGGACCTGAAAAGCCAGACCAATCGCCTGTCCAAACTCACGCAGTTTTGGAATTGCCAGATCCGTACCTTCAAAGACCGTTACCGCGGCCATCATAATCGCAGCAGAAATCAATGCACCAGTTTTATTACGATGAATGGTTTCCAAGGCTTCCTGATCGATTTTTTTGCCTTCGGATTGTAAATCCAGCACCTGACCATTGACCATTTTCGAAGATGCTGTCGCCAGAATCTGCATTTGCTTTAAGATGATTTCCGGCGCTACTGCGGGTCCCTGATCAAACAAACGACTGCCCAAGACTTCAAACGCCATTGACTGTAAAATATCGCCCGCCAGCAAGGCAGTATCTTCCCCAAAAGCGACATGACAGGTTGGCTGCCCGCGACGTAATAAATCATTGTCCATACAAGGCAAATCATCATGTGCGAGCGAGTAACAATGAATAAACTCAATGGCGACCGCAGCACGGCGCACTGCTGCGCTATTCTGATTCGGCTTGAGCGCTGCTGTGGCATAACATAAGGCGGGACGGACACGTTTACCGCCCAACATCACCGCATGATGTACTGCTGACTTGAGCGGTTCAGGCATGGCAAAAGCATCTAATGCTGTCAGTAAATCTTGTTGAATACGATGTTGTGCTTGGGTCAATGCGTGGGTTGACAGCTCAGTTGTTGATGACACATTCGCCTCAGTATAAATGGTTCAATAAGGTCTGAATAACAAGCAGAATTTACTTGTCCCCGAAGAACTCTATTGTAGCGCTAAATGCGCTAAATTATCAGCTTGCAATCTCCCTGTTCTCTTGTTCTGGTCATGCGCAGTTCAGCTTGAGTTAAAAAATAAAACCAGCGCCGTGCCAAAAATAAAAAAAACCATTGTTCCTGACAATGGTTTTTTATAAACACGAGAAAACTGAAAATGCTTATTCAGCAAGAACGTCTGCAGGCACGCGCACCCAACCTTCCATCAACACACGCGCACTGCGACTCATGATGGCTTTTTTCACTTTCCATTCACCATTTTCCTGAATGGCCTGAGCCCCGACCCGTAAAGTCCCCGATGGATGACCAAAGCGCACAGCTTCACGCTCACCGCCACCGGCAGCCAAGTTAACCAGTGTTCCCGGAATGGCAGCCGCCGTCCCGATTGATACCGCCACCGTTCCCATCATGGCATGATGCAGTTTCCCCATGGATAAAGCCCGAACCAGAACATCGCTATCAGCTTCGGTAATCTGCTTTCCACCGGAGGACAGATAAGTCTTTGGTGGCGCCACAAAAGCAATTTTAGGAGTATGCTGACGTTGTGCGGCTTCAGAAATATCGGCAATGAGCCCCATTCTAAGCGCCCCATGAGCACGAATCGTTTCAAATTTGCTTAATGCGGCCGGGTCACTGTTAATATCTTCCTGCAACTCAGTCCCTTGATAGCCTAAATCTTCCGCATTAAGAAAGATGGTTGGAATACCCGCATTGATGAAAGTCACTTCGAATGTGCCATAATCTGGCACCACCAGTTGATCGACCAGATTTCCGGTCGGGAACATTGCTCCACCTTCAGCATCATCATCTGCAGGATCAAGGAATTCAATTTGCACTTCAGCTGCCGGAAAAGTCACCCCGTCCAGTTCAAAATCTCCTAATTCTTGCACCTGGCCATTTACAATTGGCACATGGGCAATAATGGTTTTCTGGATATTGACCTGCCAGATCCGTACCGTGCATATCCCGTTTTCTGGAATACGGGATGGATCTACCAAGCCATTGCTAATCGCAAAAGAGCCCACTCCTGCAGTCAGGTTGCCACAGTTACCACTCCAGTCCACAAAAGCCCGGTCTATCGCCACTTGTCCAAACAGATAATCAACATCATGATCGGGTTGCTGACTTTTTGATAAAATTACCGTCTTACTGGTACTGGAACTTGCTCCCCCCATGCCATCGATCTGTTTACCATACGGATCCGGGCTGCCAATCACACGTAATAACAGCTGATCGCGGATGTTGCCCGGCTGTTGTGCGGCAACAGGAAGATCCTCCAGTTTGAAAAATACGCCTTTGCTCGTACCACCACGCATGTAGGTTGCTGGAATCTTGATTTGAGGGGCAAAACTCATACTTTTTATCTTCCTTTGTCTTGTCTTTATTTTGTAAATACAATGTAGCTGAGGTTAAATTTGAGTATAGTATATTTATATCGTGATAAATTGCCTGCTAGACCTTTGTATAAAAAAACAACATATGCAATGGCTGTCTTTTTAGTATTCGATGGGAACAATCAGATTTAATAAAATTAATATATTGATTCAATTATCTTTTATTTAATTTGTTTTTATAATATTTTTTTATCAATCTGTTAATAATTTTTCATTCAAGGCTTGTACTAGGCTTCTTTTGACTGATCAATTACAATCTTTCAACTTATTTTTACATTGTCGGGCTGAACACTTTGAATAACGAGTCTTCACAACTTCAGCGTGGCTTAAAGAACCGTCATATTCAGTTGATCGCCATGGGCGGTGCAATTGGCACGGGCTTATTCTTAGGTTCCGCACAGGTGATCCAATCCGCTGGTCCTTCGATTATTCTGGGCTATGCCATTGGTGGCTTAATTGCATTCCTTATTATGCGTCAATTAGGTGAAATGATTGTTCATGAACCTGTTGCCGGTTCTTTCAGCCATTTTGCTTATAAATATTGGGGTAAGTTCCCTGGCTTCCTGGCCGGTTGGAACTACTGGATTCTGTATATCTTGGTCGCCATGACCGAGTTGACTGCTGTCGCTAAATATATCAATTACTGGTGGCCTCATATTCCAGCCTGGTCTTCGGTCCTGTTCTTTTTCATTGTCATCACCCTCGTCAATCTCGGCAATGTGAAATTCTACGGTGAATCTGAATTCTGGCTGTCCATCATTAAAGTAACTGCGGTTATTTCAATGATTGTCTTCGGTCTGTATCTGTTACTTACAGCAGATGCTTCCTCGACAGCATCATTTAGCAACCTTTGGACAGCGGGTGGTTTCTTCCCGAATGGCTTTGAAGGTCTGTTCTATATGCTGGCCTTCCTAATGTTTGCCTTCGGCGGAATTGAACTGATTGGCATGGCCGCAGCAGAAGCTGAGAATCCGGAAAAAACCATTCCCAAGGCGATTAACCAGGTCGTTTTCCGTATTCTGATTTTCTATGTGGGTGCCTTAACCATTCTGTTGTCTCTGGTACCATGGAATCAGCTGGAGCTGGGTGGTCTGGACAAAAGCCCGTTCGTGATGATCTTTAGTCAGTTGGGTATTGATTGGGCAGCACACCTGTTGAACTTCATTATTTTGACTGCTGCACTCTCTGTATATAACAGTGGTATGTATGCAAATAGTCGTATGCTGTTCGGTCTGGCTAAACAAGGGAATGCACCGAAACTCTTCATGAAAGTGAATAAAAAAGGGACGCCAATTCCTGCGGTGCTGTTCTCTGCTGTATTGATTTTTGGTTGTGTACTGTTGAACTACTTTGTACCAGAAGATGCTTTAAGTCACCTAATCTATGTGGTTGTAGGTGCCCTGGTATTGAACTGGGCCATGATTTCACTGACACATTTCAAGTTTATTCAAGCGATGAAAAAAGTTGGGGAAAAAACCAAGTTTCCTGCACTCTGGTCTCCAGCAGGTAACATCCTTGTATTAGGCTTTATTGCAACCATTCTGTACATTATGTGGACTCAAGGCTTTAAGGAATCGGTGCTGATGCTTCCAATCTGGATTGTCATCATGTTTATTCTGTTTAAGCTGCTTCGCCCTAAAAATTGATCAAAAAATATTTTAGTGAGTGATTTTTAAAGTTATTGTTCCGGCAATAACTTTTTTTTTACCTTATTTTGGAGTAGATTAAGACTCATTTCGCGCCCTTAGCTTAACTGGATAGAGCAGTTGCCTCCTAAGTGACCGACGTGGGTTCGAGTCCCGCAGGGCGCACACTCTCAAACATGTGAACCAATTAACAAATATGTTAAGCAATTATTCAATAATTTAAAAAAAATATTCTCTTTCCTCTATTAAAATAATTTCATTATTTTCAGATACTTAAATATTAAAAAAACCTTCAATTTAGAATTATTACTCTAATTTGGTTATTTTTTAAACTTTTTATATAGCTAGAGCATTTACTCTTTTTTTTATTGTGTTATTTTTGACACATGGAGTAACAAATCCGCCATTGAAGGTATATGAATGACTCCAAAAAACAATACCAAGCCAATACCAAATAAATGTTTTAAAAAAACCCAATTTGTACCTTAAGGGAAGATGAGAATGAAATTAAAAGCGCTTAGTACAGCAATGATTTTAGCAGCGTTACCAATGACAGGCGCATTTGCTGCAGCAATGGATCGTTCAGGTCAGTCTATGGCCGCATTTTTACAGCCTGGTAACTATTTTGAAGCGGGGATTTCAGTTTTAGATGCAGACGTTTCTGGACGAGAAGCAGGTGAATTAGACACACGCCGTTCAATTAGTGATATGGCTGATAGCTATTATTTTCCTAATGCTGCATTAAAATTACAACTTACAGATAAGTTTTCATTTGGTCTCTTATATGATCAGCCTTTCGGTGCAAATGCAGAATATAAAGGTGACAACGCTTTTGTTTCTCAGGGAACTGACCAAGTTCTAGCTCCGTCAAGTATCGCGAATATTACTCAAAATTCAGTTAACCAGCTCGTTCAAGCAGCTGGCGACAGTTTTGCTCCAGCATTAGCTGCTGTTACAGCAGGTGCACCAGCAGGCACTCCACAGCAAACCTTAGTATTAGGGGCATTACAACAAGTTGCTGCAACAAATCCAATCGTTGCAGCAGGCTTGGGACAATTACAAGGAACTCAAACTGCTCTAGTAAACGCTAATGCTGCATTAGGTCAAGGTAATACTGAGGTTGAAGTACACACACAAAATCTTAGTTTTGTCTTTGGTTATCAACCAACCCAAAACTGGAATATATATGCCGGACCAGTATATCAAACCGTTAAAGGTGACTTAAAATTACGTGGTCAGGCATATAGTATTTTTAATGGCTATGATGCAAATTTTAAAGAGACAGGAGACTTAGGATGGTTAGCTGGTCTGGCTTTCCAAATTCCTGAAATTGCCTTAAAAGCTTCTTTAACTTATCGTTCTGAAATTGAACATAATGCGAGTACTACTGAAAGCTTATCCGTTTTAAACACTCCTCTTGCTGCTGCATCAGTTACAGGACTGTTAAATGGTTTAGGTGTACCCGCTTCTTATACAAATGCGATGACTGAATCTGGTAAAACCAAAATCACGACTCCACAATCTGTAAACCTAGACTTTCAGACAGGTATCATGGCAGATACTGTAGCATTTGCTAATGTGCGTTGGGTAGAGTGGTCTAATTTCTCTATTCGCCCATATCAGTTCGGTAAAATAAGTGAAGCTGTTGGACAATTAGATTCTGTTAATCGCCCAAATGGTTTCGATGTAGTCGAATATGATAAAGATCAATGGTCTGCAACAGTAGGTGTAGGTCGTAAACTCTCTGAACAATGGGCTGGTAATGTCTCTGTAGGCTGGGATTCTGGCGCGGGCAATCCTGTTTCCACACTTGGTCCAACAGAAGGCTATTGGAATGTGGGCTTAGGTCTACAATATAGTCCGACACCAGCGACCTTCATTGCCGGTGGTGTAAAATATTTCTGGTTAGGCGATGCTGAATCTCAGACAGCGGCTCAAGTAGGTGAAAGCAATCGTATTGTAGGTGATTTCCAAGATAACCATGCAATTGCATATGGTTTAAAAATGGGCTACCGCTTCTAATGCTATAGCCTGTAATAAAAAGCCACCTTCGGGTGGTTTTTTATCACTTACTATTTATTTTTATACACTTGTAAACTAATTGCCGATTTAAACAACAGTTAAATTTTAATATTTCTTACTGTCAATTTGGCCAATCCAAACAATCAAACTAATAAATAATTCAATTACTTAGATAAAATTTTTAGTACAAAAACTCTAACAAAAATATTTTCTATAACTATCCAGTTCAAATAAGCAGCAAAGCTGAGCATTTACTCTTTTAAATTTTATGTTACTTTTCCATAACTTTTTATTATCTTTATGCAACATTTCAAGGACGAGCCATGAAGCTTAAACCAGTCTCTACTGCAATTTTACTTGCAACTCTTCCCACTACAGCAGTTTTTGCAGCTGGTTTAGACCGTTCTGGTCAATCTATCCAAGCTTTTTTACAGCCAGGTAACTATACTGAAGCAGGTATTTCTATTCTTGATCCTGACGTAAAAGGACAATCTAGCTCAGCTCTAGGAAGTCAAAAAGTCTCAGACATGGGTGAAGATTATTACTTCATCAATGCTGCGATTAAAGTTCAAGCAACAGATAAAATTTCATTAGGCTTGATCTATGATCAACCTTTTGGTGCTGATGCTCAATATGATACAGATACACTTGCATTTAGTAGTGCCAATCAAGGTACCTCTGTTGAAGTTAAAACTCAAAACTTAACTGCATTGATTGGTTATCAACCAAATGAAAACTGGAATTTTTATGCAGGTCCAGTCTGGCAAACTGTAGAAGCTGATATTAAATTACGTGGCCACGCGTACAGTAATACTGGCTATAATATTAAAGTTGAAGAAGAAGAAGCATATGGTTGGTTGGCGGGTTTTGCTTATCAAATTCCTGAAATTGCATTAAAAGCATCTGTGACTTATCGTTCTGAAATAAAGCATGATGCAACAAGCCATGAAACCTCAGCTGTTTCTGCACTAATTGGTTCAACAGTCTTCGATAAATTAGACTCAAAAGTAGAAGCTGTAACTCCACAATCTGTGAATCTTGATTTCCAAACAGGGATTGCACAAAACACCTTAGCTTTCGCCAATATTCGCTGGGTACATTGGAGTCAATTCGCTGTAAAACCAGAATTATTAGGCACTTTTAGTCAAACACTTACAGGTACTCGCCAAAATCTAATTGACTATTCTGATGACCAATGGTCTGCAAATGTTGGTATTGGCCATAAATTCTCTGATAAATGGTCTGCTTCTACTTCAGTTGGCTGGGACTCAGGCGCGGGTAACCCTGTCACTACGCTTGGACCAACTGAAGGCTACTGGAGTTTAGGTTTGGGGGCTCAATACAACCCTGCCGCTAATTACTTTATTGCAGGTGGTGTAAAACACTTATGGTTAGGTGATGCCACTGCTCAAACTGGTGGTAATCCTGTAGGTAAGTTTGAAGATAACAACGCCTGGGCTTATGGTATGAAGATTGGTTACCGTTTCTAATCAATCGATTCAATAAAAGAAAGGGCGCTATGAGCGCCCTTTCTTTTATTCATCTACTTAAAAATTAAGCTGGAATATCTCGTACTGAAGCATTACGGATCGCTTCTTTTAATGCTGCATAACCGTGAATTGCCGGGAATTGTGGGAACTCAGCAATGACATTTTCAGGTGCATCGAATAGGAAGCCTTGATCCGCCTCACCAAGCATGGTGGTATCGTTATAGGAATCTCCTGCTGCGATCACACGGAAGTTCAAACCATGCAAGGCTTTAACAGCTTGACGCTTCTGGTCTGGCTGACGCAGTTTGTACGCTGTGATCATGCCCTTTTCATCAATTTCAAGTTTATGACAGAAAATCGTTGGCCAGCCTAATTGTTTCATTAATGGATGAGCAAACTCATAGAATGTGTCAGAAAGAATAATCAGCTGGAAATGGGTACTGACCCATTCTACAAATTCTTTTGCCCCTTCAAAAGGTCCCATATCAGCAATGACGTCCTGAATATCATTCAGACCTAAGCCATGCTCTTTCAAGATATTGAGACGTTGTGTCATCAACACATCATAGTCAGGAATATCACGAGTCGTTGCTTCAAGCGCTTTAATGCCTGTTTTTTTTGCAAAATTAATCCAAATTTCAGGAACCAATACACCTTCAAGATCCAGACATACGACTTCCATGAATATTCCCCTCAGTTATCATTTAAAAATTTTCCTTATCATAGCTGAAGATTCACATTTTGCACTGTTCTTTTTTAAATCTGTTTTTTTCATAAGTATTTATTTTTTAGTGATAAGTGCTGTTTAGCGATTCTATTAAAATAGAAGTGAAATAAATTAATATAGGCAGAGCCTTTCCAAGCCTATATCGCCAGGATTATCATGACCACTATTCCAACTATTGATCTTGTAGATGCACTTGCATCTGAATATGCTGATAAATCTCCAAGTGAAATTTTAGCCCTTGCCTTGAACCAGCCGGGGGAAATCGCTATTTCATTTTCAGGTGCTGAAGATGTCGTACTGATCGATATGGCTTCGCATCTCGGCAAACCCTTCCGTGTGTTCAGTCTAGATACCGGACGCCTGCATGCCGAAACATATCAACTCATTGAGCAGGTCCGTAAACACTATAATATTGATATTGAAATCTGTTTCCCTGAGCCTGAAGCGATACAGAATCTGACCACGACCAAAGGCATGTTCAGTTTCTATCAGGATGGCCACCAGGAATGCTGTGGAATTCGCAAGGTTCAACCCTTACGTAAAAAGCTGGCGACCCTAGACGGCTGGATTACTGGTCAACGTAAGGATCAAAGCCCGGGTACGCGAAATGAAATTCCTGTTGTACAGGCAGATGTCGGTTTTTCCGGACCGGCTAAACAGTTAATCAAATATAATCCTTTGGCCAACTGGTCAAGTGCGGATGTTTGGAGCTATATCCGGATGATGGAAGTTCCTTATAATTCATTACATGAAAAGGGCTTTGTCTCAATTGGCTGTGAACCTTGTACTCGACCTGTGTTACCCAACCAGCATGAACGTGAAGGCCGCTGGTGGTGGGAAGAGGCAACCCATAAGGAATGCGGCTTACATGCAGGCAATCTGAAAAAATAAAAAGTAGGCTTTATCATGCATACTTTTAAAGGGCCATCTGAATAAGATGGCTTTTTTAATGTGCAGTTTTTACATTTAGTCACAAGATATGAAGTATTCTGCTGACCATTCATCGGGAAATATGACAGTGATCATGAAAGACTTTATAAGGTTGTAGTTGCTTAATTTATTTACATAAAAGTGTGAAATTGAACCCAATACCATGCTTTTAATCACTCATTATTATTCAGTTACACTAAGATTTAGCGGCTAAATTCTATTTTTCACCTCCTATTTAAAAGCTAAAATTTTCACATTTCAAGCGCTTAGAAAGATATTTTCCGCCTTGTCAATAGTTGGTTTTTCACCTCACAGATCGTGATTCAGCAGTTCATTTATGTGCTAAAACCGCTATACTTTAGCAACTAAAGCAATAATTCTAACAAGGCTTTTCAGCTAGAGAACAGCCATATAGAGTGCAGTGAGGCAATCCACGCTATGCGTCCATTACATCCAATTGATTTTATTTTTTTGTCTTTAGAAAAACGGCAGCAGCCTATGCATGTGGGTGGTCTTTTTTTATTCCAGATCCCAGAAAATGCATCCGCTACCTTTATTCAAGATCTTGTCAGCGATATTCGTACATCTCAGTCCACCCCGATTCCACCGTTTAATAATTATTTAAATGGCTTATTCTGGGATGAAGATCAACAGTTCGATCTCGATCACCATTTCCGTCATATTGCCTTACCCAAACCGGGACGAATCCGCGAGCTACTCACCTATATTTCTCAGGAACACAGTTCTCTGATTGATCGCGCCAAGCCTTTGTGGACCTGTCATATTATTGAAGGCATCGAAGGTAACCGTTTTGCGATGTACTTTAAGATCCATCATGCCATGGTGGATGGTATTGCTGGTATGCGCCTGGTCGAAAAATCTTTGTCACACGATCCACAGGCAAAAAGTATTGTGCCACCCTGGTGTGTCGAAGGCCCGCGGGCCAAACGCTTGAAAGCGCCTAAAGTCAGCCGTGTCAGAGGGCTACTTTCTACTTTTAAAGGGCAGCTAGAATCTACACCACGCGTAATGTATGAACTGTCACAAACTGTATTGAAAGATATGGGCCGTAATCCAGACTATGTTTCAAGTTTCCAGGCGCCCTCCTGCATCCTGAATCAACGTGTTAGTGCTTCGCGCCGCTTTGCTGCACAGTCCTTTGAATTTTCCCGTTTACGCCACATTTCCAAAGCGCTAGGCGTCACCATTAATGATATTGTCCTGGCGATCTGTTCAGGCGCCCTGCGTGAATACCTGCTATCTCAGAATGCCTTACCTAAAAAACCACTCATTGCAATGGTACCGGCTTCAGTGCGTGATGATGATTCAGAAGTTTCTAACCGTATTACCATGATTCTGGCGAATCTGGGCACGCACAAAGAAGATCCATTAGAGCGTTTGAAGATTGTGCGTCGCAGTGTGCTGAATGCCAAAGAACGTTTTAAACGCATGAATGCCAATCAAATCTTGAACTATAGTGCATTTGTCTATGGCGCTGCCGGACTCAATATTGCCTCTGGTTTAATGCCTAAACGTCAGGCGTTTAACCTAGTGATTTCCAATGTTCCTGGTCCACAAGAGCCACTCTATTGGAACGGTGCACGTCTGGAAGCGCTCTACCCGGCTTCGATCGTACTCGATGGTCAGGCGTTGAATATCACCATGACCAGTTATCTGGATAAGCTGGAAGTGGGTTTAACCGCATGTCGAAATGCTCTGCCTAAAATGCAAAACCTGCTGACCCATCTAGAAGAGGAAATCCAGCGTTTTGAACGGATTGTAGATGGTGGTAAAACCCCAAAGCTAGCAGCAGTGAGTTAAGCTGCCATTTTGACTAGCAGTTCTGGGCAAAAATAGCGTGAGCATTTTTGCCAATTACTTCACATAAAAATAGAGAGGCAAAATTGCCTCTCTATTTTTATTTGTTTATTTTTTATTCAAACTTTATCTTAAATTTTAGCTTTTGATCGTACGACATTGTTTCAATAACTGATGGCACACATTGCGAACCATGGATGAGGTAATCTGAACCTCATTGCCGCGCTCATCTACAATATACCCCGCATGAACAATTTTAGGCTCAAGCACGTGTTTTAGACCCTTATTTAATACTGCTTTACTTATACTCATGACGCACCTCGTTTTTGCTAAGCCAAAATAGTATGGGAGATCGGCTTTGGCTACTGGATGTATCTAGTATTCAGAATTCATTGAACTTTGTAAAATTGCAGTTGTAACAAGGGTTTTACGATATTCTGTTACAATTTCAGCTGAGAATGATATCGTATTGCTCTTGCGTGTATAAATTTTCAACCTGGAACTTAATCACACGGTTTATAAAGTGTTCCAAGTCCGCGACTGCCGGGGCTTCTGCTGTCAGCAGGCGGTCGATCACCGAGGGATGAGCCACCACGGTAAACC
>CANQWW010000083.1 GCA_947627655.1 uncultured Acinetobacter sp.
GCACAATAATCTGGCGCACATTGGATTGGCCCAGCATACGGCTCATCACGGTTGAATAAGGCAGATAGACATTCAGGCTGTCATTATTGCCCATCATGCCGGCCTGTGCATCAATCACGCCGATGATCCGGCTTGGCACACTACCCAGCAGGATGACCTGACCAACCGGGTTGCTGCCATCGGTAAAGAAGGTCTTTTGGGTATTGGTGTCAATCACCACATCCTGTGCCTGTTCCTGCACACTTTCCCGATCAAAAGGCTGTCCGGATTTAAAGGTCATGCCCTTCACATAGAAGAAGTCTTCACTAACCCCATTGACCGTGGTCGATGCTTCAATTTCTTTAAAGCGCCCCGTGACACTGCTATTGACCGATGGGCTGACGCCGTCGACATAAGGCTGTTCTGCCAAGGCATCCGCATCGGCAGGAATCAGGGTCTTGGCTTGAGAGGAGCGGGAGTTATCACCAAAGCCCCGGCCCTGGAACACGGTAATGGTATTGGTGCCCAGACTGCTGATATTTTCCAGAATCTGTTTCTGTGAGCCATTGCCCAGCGCCACCACCGAGACCACGGATGCAATCCCGATAATGATCCCGAGCATGGTCAGGAAAGTCCGCATGCGATGTGCATTCATAGCCAGCAAGGCCATGCGGAAGGCTTCACCGAGACGGTCAACTGCGGAACGCCATGAAGAAATTTTCTTTTGTTCGCTGCGAATCAGCTGCTGTTTTTCAAAGCCATCTTCAACTTCAGGGATATTGGGTTCATCTGAAATGATATTTCCATCTGAGATCTCAATGATTCGCGTGGCATTTTTGGCCACATTATGGTCATGCGTGACCAGAATGATGGTATGACCTTTGGCATTCAGTTCGCGCAGGATGCGCATCACTTCAATACCGCTGTTCTTGTCCAGTGCACCGGTTGGTTCATCGGCCAGAATCACGTCACCGCCATTCATCAGCGCACGGGCAATCGAGACACGTTGCTGCTGACCACCCGATAACTGACTTGGGCGGTTCTGGGTTTTTCCCCCCAGGCCCAAATCGGTCAGAATCTTGACGGCACGCTCATGTCGTTCTGATGAGTCTGCACCGGCATAAATCGCAGGGACTTCGACATTCCCTGCTGCGTTTAAATCGCCGAGCAGATGATAGCGCTGGAAAATAAAACCAAAGTACTCACGGCGTAACTGCGCCAGTTCATCGGCTTCCAGTTCACGGGTTTCACGGCCTTTGACTTTGTAGCTGCCAGTGGTCGGTTTATCCAGACAACCCAGAATGTTCATCAGGGTCGACTTACCGGAACCGGACTGACCGACAATCGCTACCAGTTCTCCGGGATAAATCTCCAGATTCACCCCTTTGAGAATCTGAACCGTACTTTCACCCGCAGGGAATTCACGAACCAGATTCTTCACCTCAAGCAGAGGCTGCTGTTGTTGATTCATGCTTACATTCTCATCGCGCCGCTGGGACCACGGCTGTTTCCGCCACGTTTAGCACTGTCATTTGAAGTATCAGAACCATCGGCAATCACCACCTGATCTCCGCGTTTTAAACCTTTCATTACCTGAGCGCTGACACGGTTATTTAGACCAATCAGTACCGGCGTTGGTTTGGCAGTACCATCTGCTTGTAACACACGTACCATGGCACGGCTGGCCTTGCCTTGTTCTATCAGGGCCAGTTCAGCATCAGAAAGTTCCAGGCGGGCAGGACGGTCATCGGTAGGACGTGCATTTTGATCAGGGTTACTACGACCTTCACCACGTGGTGCACCTTCGCCACGCGTACCTTCACCACGTGAACGTTGTGGACGGTTGGAAGCCTGAATCGCTGCAGCCGGTACAGTTAAGACCTCTTTTGCTTCATCAAGCACAATATAAACCTGTGCTGTCATATCAATACGCAATTTGCCATCTTCATTTGGCACGTCAAACAAGGCGTTGTAATACACGGCAGCGCTTGAAGAAGATGAAGAGGTATTGGTTTCGGTATTGATTGAGTTTGGTGCCGGTTCTACCTGACGTAGCTTGGCATAAATTTTCTTGTCACTATTGCCCAGAGTGGTAAAGTAAACAGTCTGGCCTTTTTCCACCTTCATGACATCTGCTTCAGAAATTTCAGCTTTAATGGTCATGGTGTCCAGTTGCGCCAGTTTCACAATGGTCGGCGCACTCTGGTTGGCGTTTACGGTCTGACCTTCTTCAGTCACAATCGCCACAATGGTCCCGTCCATCGGCGCAACAATTTGGGTATAGCCGAGGTCTTCTTTTGTGGTCGCCAAGCTTAAACGCGACTGTTCAATTTGGGCATTAATCGCAGCAATATCTGCTTGAGCTGTTTTATAGCTGGCCAGAGCAGATTCATATTCGGCACGAGAAGTGGCATCCTGTGCGAACATGGCTTGTTGACGCTGGTATTCTGCTTCTACTTTAGCCAGATTTGCCTGACGTACTGCCAATTGTGCCATCTGGTTTTTAATATTGGCTTCAGCGGTTTTTAAATCGTTTTCTTGGCGGACTGAGTCAATTTGTGCAATCAGTTGGCCCTGTTTAACCTGATCTCCGAGTTGAACATACATTTTTCTGACCTGACCAGAGACCTGTGCACCGACACTGACCATTTTGGTGGCTTCCAGAACCCCAGTGGCCAATACAGAGTTTTCAATATTACCCACTGTAACTTCAGCAGTAATATATTGTGGAGATAGCTCTTTAGGTTTAAGGAGGTACCAGCCGGTAGCAATAACTGCAATCGCAAGTACTGCTGCCATGATCAGTTTCATTGGTTTTATTTTTGACATAGTGAACAGGTTTCAGTCAGAGATATGCAGGTGATTATAGAAGCGAATTAAGGATAAATCGTGAATTTTTTTAATTATTAAGAATGATTATTATTTTACTTATCTGATTGTTAAGCAATTAATCGAAGAGAGACTGGCCACACATGCTGGCGATTGCCTGTTGTACCAGATGTTCTGGATTTTCCTGTCCCAGTCCTTTAATCGCCGCATCAATCCGAAGTAATAGCGCAGGCCAGGTCAAAAAGGCTTGCGGATTCAGGCGACGCAAGGCTTGTTGATAGAGACTGACTTTGGTTTTCCAGATTCCAATTTGCATTGCATTTTGTGGCTGTTCAAACAGTTGCATTAACAAGCGCATTTCCTTGCTAATACTCCACAAAATAAGGCTCATCGGCTCACCTGAAGCCACCAGATACTGAAAAATCTTGATCGCTTGTGCCAGATTACCGTTGAGCAGCGCATCACTCAGGTCATAGGTGCTATAACGCGACTGATCTTGCAAGCAGGCGTATAGATGCTCGACCTGGATCAGATCGACTTCTGCAAAGGTATCACCCACTCGCATCAGGCTATTTTTGGCTGCCAGCAGGTTATGTTCATGATGCTGTTCTAACCAGGCCCAAGCATCAGGGTCCAGCTTGATGCCGAGCTTTTCTGCTTCGACAGACAAAATTTGCTGACGATCGCGTGGATAATTTGCACTCAGCGAAACATGGACGCCATTGGCATCCATCACTTGGAAGAAACTGGACTTCAGACTGCTGCTGTCCTGTTTGGGCAGGACGATTAATAGCAGGTTATCACTGCTTAATGTTGCCATGTACTTCTACGGCAAGCTGAGTCGAAAATAATGACAGGCTATTTAAGGCATTGAAGACATTTTTCCAGTCACTGGCAGAGTTGATATCATAACGTTGCCGTTCGATTTCATGCTGCTGCCAGTTGCTCCGAAAAGCATCCAGCAGGTTTTGTTCAAGCAAAGGCTCTTGACCATGCATTACCCAGGCACCACGGGCTGTGTGGACACGTTTTAATGCCTGAAGATAGTCAAGTTTCATATGGTAATCTTACTTCGCTGGAGCTGAGGAATCAGTATTTGCCAAAGGCAGACGATTGGATGAAATCTGACGGGCAATCTGTTGCGCGATGTCATCAATCAGCACCTGTTTCAGGAAGACCTGTTCCTGGTCATCCGTGTTGACGGTTTCAATGTCATATTGATAACTACGGGTCGCGATTACGGTGCGTGGTTCAGTGATCGGATGACCTTGGGCATCTTCAATCCGGAAGGTCACACTTAGACGCAGCAGCGTTTCGACCAGTTTGCCATTCAGTTCCAGACGACGCGGCGTATAGTCCAGCACACGTAGTACATAAGCATTTGGTGAGTTGGATAGCTGTACCCCCGTTGCACCCAGGTAAATGGCCAGTTTTTCCTGTAGATCATCTGTATTTGCCGGTAAAGCCAGATTCATGACTGAATAGGCCACAGGCGCCGAACTTGGATTGGTCCCCTTAAGATGGAAGCCACAGCCAACCAGGCCTGCACTTAGACCACAAGTTAAAACAATTGCTGCTAAACGTTTGCCCAAATGCATGCGTTGTCCTCTGTTCTTCCCGAAGGAAATATCTGAAATCCTGAATCGGATTGTAAAGTCAAAGCCCGTTGACTGGCAACGGGCTTTGTTTGGGAATTGTTTTACTTGCTAAATTTAATCCCCCTAAATTCCCCTTTTTCAAAGGGGGACTTTCCATAATGTTGTAGTGTCTCTAGGAAGCACAGCTCCTCCCTTTCTTACGCTTCGATCTAAAGCAGTGCTTTATCTCTTGCTCAGGGAGGAGAACCCATTTTATATATGGGCGGGAATTCCCCTCTTTTTCAAAGAGGGGTTAGGGGAGATTTTTAAACCACCAAGTTTACTAATTTATTTGGCACCACAATTTCTTTCTTAGTCGGGCCAGTCAAGAATTGTTGAACCTCAGGCAATGCTTTTGCTTGCGCCAAGATATCATCTTTAGAAGCATCTACCGATACTTCTAACTTACCGCGAAGTTTACCGTTGACTTGAACCACAATCGTTTGGGTATTACGCGTCAGCGCAGACTCATCAACCGCAGGGAATTGCGCTGAAGTTAACTCAATACCAAACTGCGCCAATAAAGTTTGGCTTAAGTGCGGTGCAAATGGTGCAAGTAAAGTTAGAAGCGTGGTGATGGACTCACGTGCAACAGCAACGTCGTTGTCATCTTTCGCTTCAAACTTGTTATTCGCATTAAGCAGTTCCATCATCGCGGCAATCGCGGTGTTAAATGCATGACGACGTTCGATGTCATCACCCACTTTCTGGATGGTTTCGTGGGTCTTACGACGCAAGTCTTGCGCAGCAGTAGAAAGCGTCGCTTTATCGATTGTTGCAGCAGCATTGCCTTGTTCAAGGAAGCCTGTTGCCAAACGCCATACACGTTTCAAGAAGCGGTTAGCACCTTCAACACCCGCATCCGACCATTCAAGAGATTGATCAGGTGGCGCTGCAAACATCATGAATACACGTGCAGTATCTGCGCCGTATTGATCAATAATCGCTTGCGGGTCAATACCATTATTTTTCGATTTCGACATTTTTTCCTGACCGCCCACGATCACGTCTTGACCATCTTCTTTGTATTTCGCAGAAGTGATACGGCCTTTTTCGTCACGTTCAAGTTCAATGTCGGCAGGGTTAAACCAGGTTTTCTTACCTGATTCCGCTTCACGGTAATAGGTATCCGCAAGCACCATCCCTTGAGTAAGAAGATTTGTGAATGGTTCGTTGCCTTGTACTACGCCTTCATCACGCATGAGTTTGTGGAAGAAGCGCGCATAGAGCAAGTGCAGAATCGCATGTTCAACACCACCGATGTATTGGTTGACAGGAAGCCAGGTTTGACCCGCTTCAGGTTTGACCATACCGTCAGTGAAATCTGGAGATGCATAACGTGCATAGTACCAAGAAGATTCTACAAAGGTATCCAGGGTATCTGTTTCACGACGTGCGTCGCCGCCACAGCATGGACATTGGGTTTCATAGAATTCAGGCATTTTATTCAATGGGTTACCTGAACCATCTGGAACCACGTCAGTCGGAAGTACAACAGGAAGTTGTTCTTCAGGCACTGGCACTTGACCACAGGTGTTACAGTTAATCATTGGAATTGGACAACCCCAATAACGCTGACGAGATACACCCCAGTCACGTAGACGGAATTGTACTTTTGAGTTTGCCAGTTCAGTTGGCTCTAATTTCGCAAGGAAAGCATCATAAGCCCCTTGTAAATCTAAACCGTCAAATTCGCCTGAATTGACCAATTTACCTGCTTTAGAGCCGTACCATTCTTGCCAGTTGGCTGCATCAAAGTCTGCATCGTCTGCACCTTTGGCATCAATCACTTGTTTGATGGTGAGGCCGTATTTGTTGGCAAATTCGAAGTCACGTTCATCGTGTGCAGGTACTGCCATCACCGCGCCAGAACCATAAGACATCAACACGTAGTTGGCGATCCAGACCGGAACTTCCTCACCTGTGACTGGGTGCTTAACTGACAAACCGGTTGCCATGCCTTTCTTCTCAGCAGTGGCAAGATCTGCTTCTGCCACTGAACCCATACGGCATTCTTCGATGAATGCTTTTAATTCTGGGTTGCTTTCAGCAGCTTTTAGTGCCATTGGATGTTCTGCTGCAACTGCAACATACGTCACACCCATCAAGGTATCAGCACGAGTGGTAAATACCGTTAAGCCATCTGCATACACATCTGGATTTGCTGAAGGGAAGGTAATTTCCATCCCTTGCGAGCGACCAATCCAGTTACGTTGCATGGTTAAGACTTGTTGTGGCCAACCGTCTTTAAGCGTGTCTAAATCATCCAGTAATTCTTGCGCATAGTCGGTAATGCGGAAGTAATACATTGGAATATCACGTTTTTCAACCAATGCACCTGAACGCCAGCCGCGACCATTTTCAACTTGTTCGTTGGCAAGCACAGTTTGGTCGACAGGGTCCCAGTTCACCGTTGAAAGTTTACGGTAGATCAGACCTTTTTTATACAGCTGAACAAATAACCATTGTTCCCAGCGATAGTATTCTGGTGTGCAAGTGGCAAATTCACGATCCCAATCTACTGCAAGACCAAGTTTTTTCAACTGATTACGCATGTAGTCGATGTTTTCAAAGGTCCATTTGGCCGGTGCAACCTGGTGTGCAATTGCAGCATTTTCCGCAGGTAAGCCGAATGCATCCCAACCCATCGGTTGCAGCACTGTTTCCCCTTTGAGACGGTGGAAACGGCTGATCACGTCACCAATCGTATAGTTACGCACATGACCCATATGCAGTTTGCCGCTTGGGTAAGGAAACATCGAGAGGATATAACGACGTGGACCTTCTACAGTGTCGGCAACTTTAAAGGCTTTCTGCGATTCCCAGTCCTGTTGGACTTGAGGCTCAATCGCACTGGCTTGGTATTCTGAGTCAATGTGAGTAGTCATATACGTAATACAAGAGAACGGTTAAAAAAATATAGGGCACAGCATAGCGCAAAACGTACCTAAAAGTGAATTTTGCACGTAGGAAAAATGCCTGAATCGAATGGGAGCAGATCAAAGTTTATAAGAGTCTTTCAGTACGGGATTGTTGCAGTGCCCGATTTGCTTCCTGTAACTGCTGATCTGGTGCGACTGGAGATGCTACAGATGGCGGATTATTCTCCTGGGTCGTCTGTGATTGCGAATTGTCAGGACGAGGTGGAGGAGGTGCCGAGTTTTTCCAGCCATAGGTGGCGACTGTATCGACCTTTTTAGCCGTTTTAGGGGGTGGTGTTTTGCTATAATGAGTGACCCCTTTGGCATCAACCCATTTGTAAAACTCAGTAGCCATGGCATGGCTGCTCGTGAGTCCGATGCAGAGCATGCTACTTAAAAGCCATAGGGAACCTTTCATGATGAACTATCCTGTGTTATACAAGTGTTGGATGTTTTTTGATCTCTCTATTGTAGAGGGTTTCGGTTATTAAATGAGGGTGTTCATCGGTTTTTATGGGCACTGCGCCGTCAATAACGATCGGTTAGGAAGTAGCTGCTCAAGGTCATGAATTCATAAATAGTAAAATTAAAAAATATAAAAAATCATTCATTTTTTTTATATAAAGCATATTTAAAATTTATAAAAATAAATATTTAAGCTAATGTTTTTATTTGATATTTATAGATGATCGCAGTGTTCTTATTCAGTGCTAGGGCCTAAAAAGGTTAGAAAAGCATCGAAAAGCCATGGTCTGGATAAATTTTGTATGTTTTTTAAACTTGACTTTAACAGCTGAAAACACAAGAATGCTGCAATAGTTTTATATGCCTTATCTCGATCACCCTTCGAATAAGAGTCATTTCATGCAGTGGGCGATTTCTCTAGCCGAGAAATTGAACAAAGCTAAGCAAAATGTGTTTATCCCAACATGTTTTAGATCTTGTATTGCTTGAACAGCAGAGAGATCAGATTTTTTTCCCTATTGCGATGAAAACTATGAAATTTGTGTGCTATAACAGTGCAGACAGTTAACAAATGAAACACTGCAAATGTCTCCCATTTGCGCAGTGAATAATATTAGGGTGAATCACGTTGGAACTTCTATCTGGTGGTGAAATGCTCGTTCGCGCATTAGCGGATGAAGGCGTTGAACATGTTTTTGGGTATCCAGGCGGCGCAGTACTGCATATTTACGACGCGCTATTTCAACAAGACAAAATCAATCATTACCTTGTACGTCATGAACAAGCTGCCGGTCACATGGCAGATGCTTACTCACGTGTAACGGGTAAAACAGGTGTGGTACTGGTCACTTCTGGCCCAGGCGCAACCAATACGGTAACGCCGATCGCAACGGCATATATGGACTCCATTCCCATGGTGATCCTGTCAGGTCAGGTTGCCAGCCATTTGATCGGTGAGGATGCGTTCCAGGAAACCGATATGGTCGGTATTTCCCGTCCAATCGTGAAGCACAGCTTCCAGGTTCGCCATGCCAGCGAAATTCCTGCAATCATCAAAAAAGCATTTTATATCGCATCTTCAGGCCGTCCAGGTCCAGTGGTTGTTGATATTCCAAAAGATGCCACCAATCCTGCAGAGAAATTTGCCTACGAATACCCAGAAAAAGTGAAGATGCGTTCTTATCAGCCACCGTATCGTGGTCACTCGGGTCAAATTCGTAAAGCAATTGATGAGCTGATCAATGCCAAACGTCCGGTGATTTATTCAGGCGGTGGTGTGGTTCAGGGCAATGCATCAGCACAATTGACTGAAATTGCACATCTATTGGGTTATCCAGTAACCAATACGCTGATGGGTCTTGGTGCATTCCCAGGGGATGATGAACAATTCCTGGGTATGTTGGGGATGCACGGTACATACGAAGCCAATATGGCCATGCATAATGCAGACGTAATTTTCTGCGTAGGTGCACGTTTCGATGACCGCGTAACCAACAACCCGGCAAAATTCTGTCCCAACGCAAAAGTGATCCATATTGATATCGACCCAGCGACGATTTCAAAAACCATCATGGCGCACATTCCAATCGTTGGTGCAGTTGAACCTGTATTGAACGAAATGCTGAATCAATTGAAACAGCTGAATGTGTCTAAGCCAAATCCTGAAGTCATTTCGGCTTGGTGGAAACAAATTAATGAATGGCGTCAAGTGAACTGCTTGAAGTACGAGGTACCAACTGACGGTTCAATGAAGCCGCAACAGGTGGTTCGTGCTTTAGACCAGGTCACTAATGGCGAAGCGATCATTACCTCTGACGTTGGTCAGCATCAAATGTTCGGTGCATTGCACTATCGCTACAAACGTCCACGTCAATGGATCAACTCTGGTGGTCTAGGCACCATGGGGGTCGGTTTACCGTATGCGATGGCAGCGAAGCTTGCATTCCCGGATCAACAAGTGGTGTGTATCACGGGTGAAGCATCGATTCAGATGTGTATCCAAGAGCTTTCGACCTGTAAACAATACGGCTTGAATGTCAAAATCTTGTGCTTGAACAACCGTGCCTTAGGGATGGTGAAACAATGGCAAGACATGAACTACGAAGGTCGTCACTCGAGCTCATACGTAGAATCATTGCCTGACTTCCCTAAATTAATGGAAGCCTATGGCCATGTCGGTATCGAAATTAACCATGCAGATGAGCTTGAGTCTAAGCTTGCTGAAGCAATGGCGATTAACGACAAGTGCGTATTTATTAACGTTATGGTTGACCGTACTGAGCACGTGTATCCAATGTTGATTGCTGGTCAGTCTATGCAGGATATGTGGTTATCTAAAGGGGAGCGCACAGCATGAGACATATCATCTCTGTACTTGTTGAAAACGAAGCTGGTGCCTTATCCCGTTTAGTGGGCTTGTTTTCACAGCGTGGCTACAACATCGAAACATTAAACGTTGCACCTACAGAAGATCCGACTTTATCGCGTTTAACATTGACCACCTATGGTGATGATCACAAGATCGAGCAAATCACTAAACAACTGAACAAACTGGTTGAAGTGGTAAAGGTGGTGGATCTTTCCGAAGGTGCACATATCGAGCGTGAATTGATGCTGATTAAAGTGAAAGCCTTAGGTTCAGCACGTGATGAAATCAAACGTACCACTGATATTTTCCGTGGTCAGGTGGTAGATGTAACACCAACCACTTACACGATTCAGATTGCCGGTACGACTGAGAAAATTGATGCATTTATTGATGCATTGGCAGAAAACACGATTTTGGAAGTAGTACGTTCTGGTGTATCCGGTATCGCGCGTGGCGAAAAAGTACTTACTATCTAGTTTCTATATTTAAACAAGTATTTCCTCATCCTAATAAGAAGGGGGTATCAGGCAGTGTAAATACAAGGGTCACTGCCTGATTAGACAGACGAACAAGCATTTAAGCGGAGACAGCAATGCAAATTTTTTACGATAAAGACTGTGACTTATCTATCATCCAATCTAAGAAAGTAGCGATCATTGGTTACGGTTCACAAGGTCACGCGCACGCGCTTAACCTTAAAGACTCAGGTGTTGACGTAACTGTTGGTTTACGTGCGAACTCTACTTCTTGGAAGAAAGCTGAGAATTCTGGTCTTAAAGTTGCTGAAGTTGCTGCTGCTGTAGCGCAAGCTGACGTAGTCATGATCTTGACGCCTGACGAATTCCAATCTCAACTTTACCGTGACGAGATTGAGCCAAACATCAAGCAAGGCGCGACTTTAGCATTTGCTCACGGTTTCTCTGTTCTTTATAACCAAGTTGTGCCACGTGCTGACTTAGACGTAATCATGGTTGCGCCTAAAGCACCTGGTCACACAGTACGTTCTGAATACCAACGTGGTTCAGGTGTTCCAGATCTTATCGCGATTCACCAAGATGCTTCTGGTAATGCGCGTAACGTTGCGCTTTCTTATGCTTCAGGCGTAGGTGGCGGCCGTACAGGTATTATCGAAACTTCATTCCGTGAAGAAACTGAAACTGACTTATTCGGTGAGCAAGCAGTTCTTTGTGGTGGTGCAGTAGAATTAGTTAAAATGGGCTTCGAAACTTTAGTTGAAGCGGGTTATGCGCCTGAAATGGCTTACTTCGAATGTCTACACGAACTTAAATTGATCGTTGACTTAAT
>CANQWW010000084.1 GCA_947627655.1 uncultured Acinetobacter sp.
ATGAGCCAACATCACCGGCAGACCATGTTTCGTTGTATGGCTTGTCCTTAGCCACAAGGTTGTCGATCTGAAGCTGGGCGAACTGCACATTGGTTAATTGAATTTCAGTCATTGGTTGGCTCCTGTGGTTCGATTGCAGGATCATTACCCAATACAGACCAGTGTGTGATTAATTCCTGGTTGAGTGCGTCACCATCTTCTATAGATGAGAAGCCCCAAGGTGACTCCCATTTTGCGACCAATTGTTGGCTCATAATAAAGATCTGGTACGGGCCATCAATGCGAGGCGATTCAACTGTGTAATCTTTCCACTCCGGCACCGCTTGGGCTTTGGCTTGCTCTTTATCAACCGTACCCATTTCAATAAAATCGGCTTCATAAAGTCTTCTAACTTCAGCCGCAAACTCCTTAAAACCAAACTCAAAAGTTTGGACGCCGCGACCAAGGCGCTTTTCAACATCAGCACGAAAGTCTGAAAATTCACCGCACAAAATGCCAGTAAAGCCTGAAATTATTACTGCCTGTTCTTTTGTTAATTTCTGAATATCCATCACGCCACCTTCAAATCAATACTGATCAAATGATCTTCAAATTCTTGACCAAGCTCATACGCTGCCTGATTACCGCCTAGCGCATCAGTCACCAGCACATGGTGATGACGCTTTTTAATGAACCGATCCGCTGTTGTTGCTACAAAACCTTTACCGGTCTGCTTGACTGAATAACCCAATTTTTCAAACCAGATTTGAAAGGCTAGGGCGTGTCGGGGTTTGACTACTTTTTTCATGCTGCTTTCACTCCCTTAATCCCCAACAAATCTTCGGCCTGCGCGGTAATACTCGGGCACACTGTGAGAGTAAGCAGGTAGATTAAGTTGACTGCGACCCTCAACCATAGGAATCAGGTTCTTATTGCGCTCCGGCAAATCACACCCAATCTTAGTGATTTCCCAGCACTGTTTGGACAAGTGTCTGGTCCAAGTGTTACCACTCGCGTAAAAGAATCCATCCTTATCAAATTTGTGGTAGACGGTGTGACCCATCCAGACGTCATATCCAACCGCACCAACTGGAACCGAATTAACCATCCTTACCTTGCGCTGACCTGAAAAAATACAGGACAGCTCGGCAAGCATTTGTTCTTTAGAGGAGAGTAGGGCTGTCATGATGGCGCCCCTTGAGCCTGATTCAGACTCGCTTTTTTGTTGGCACATTCAGCAATAATTTGCTGCTCATACTCAGTACCTTTGAACTGTGTATAAATAATGCCAAGCTCTGCAATATCATGAGTGTCGCCGATACGAGCTATCGCTTCCTGGAATGCTTCGAGCAATGCTTCTTCTTGCGACTTGCCATCATTGAGCCAAGCAAGGATTCGCTCACCAGTTTCCTTGGTGATCTGCTCACCATCTGGATTAAACAGCTTGGTACGGTCTTTTGTAGGTACTGCAACGTGATTGTCATGTACTACATCTAAAGCAACCGTCAGTTCGTACTCATAACCATCGCGCTGTTCAGCCTTCATACCCAGCTTGAGAATCTTCTTGCCATCACCCTGAACTGTTTCGGTTTTAGCGCGAGTAGTGGTAATGATGTGCATGTCCGTTTGCAAGATTGCATCAATAAAGCGTCTATGGCGCGGAGTGGTATCAGACCAAGCAGACCATGTATTACCCTTAAACTTGGTGCGTGCCACTTGGTCGTTGATCTCTAAACAGCCGCCAGTACCGATCCACTCGTGCGAAGCGCTGTCAATGATCAGCACCTCATAACCCATGTGATAAGCCGCTTGAATCGCTCCCGCAAAACTCTCTGGTGTGTATGGTGGTCGGAGCGACAAGGTATCGAAGCCAAATTCATTGGCATACAAAGATGCAGATTCATTTTCAGTATCAATTACTGCGATTTTGGAGCCTAGACCGCTTGCCATAGTTAAGGCGCTGTAAGTTTTACCGCTACCAGATGGGCCATTTAGGTTTAGCTTAAGTTTTGATTTTTTTCGTTCAGCCTTGGTGAACGTGAAGTTTTCAATATTCATAACCTTCTCCTAAGCAGCCCACGAAACAAGATCAGATTTAATCTTCTCAAGTCGTGCCATGTTTTCACGTGCATATTGAATGCGTGTGCTGTCTGAATACTTATCATCAAGACAAAGGGAAATAATTTCCATGCCGCGACCTACATAGGTCGGAGTGATCGTGTTGCCTTCAACCTTGATCACATCATCAGCCGTGGACATGCTTTCCATTTCTTCTGCCAGGTGGATTAACTGGCTTTCTGCGCGGACTACTTCGATGGACTGGATTGCCGCACCACATCCACAGAATTGAGCGCAAGTGTTCATGCAAGCCCCCAGTTCTTATATTGTTCACGACGTTCTTTTGATGCTTTATCCACACCAAGCCATTCCGCGAACGTGCAACAAGTATCCGCATCAAGGTATTCTTGATAGCGCTTTTGACCTGCGGTCATTTTGCGAACCTTGCCTGTACCTTGATATTCAACACGCCATGTTGGATGGTAATTAGCTGTCTGGTAAGGTTTTAAATGATCAGGATTCACAACAATGTAAGCGCCATGAGTGCCAACAATAACTCCAGGCTCACCATCAATAATCACTCGACGGCCAACACAAGCATTTACGCCATAGGATTTGTTGATATATTCGAAGCTCACTTCACACCCCCAACAATCGCAGCATTAATCTTTTCAATCTCATAACGATCAACATAGGCATTCACAGTCTTGTCAAAATGCACCACGTTTAGAATGTCCAGGAACTCAACAGAAGCATCGTCCAAGGCATACTCAACATAAATGCTGTAATCATTAGCTTTGACAGTAGCAACACAGGTTTCATGGCAAGTACGTTTAAGCGCTTCATATTTTTGAGCAGTGATAACCACTTGAGGATTATCATCAGCAACTTTGGCAGGCTGGAAAGCGTAAGCTACTGCTATCCCCGCGCTGATTGATGCTGCAATGAATGCAGACTTGAGAATATTGGATTTAGTTGTCATAATGACCTCGTTGTGTTGAAGCCCAGTTCCCCTCGAAAGTAGCTGGGCTTTTTTGTGTTTACGAGATCAAATATAGAATATTCTATTTATATTGTCTATAGATAATTCTATATATTTCTATAATTATCTATTTTTTTGCCTATAAATTATTAATAGATATAGATAAATAATTTCCCAAAGAAACAAAAAATAAACAATAGGCGTAAAAAAACCCGCCGAAGTGGGTATTTTTTGACTTAAAAACTATCCAGCTAAAGTTGTTGACTACATATAGAATATTCTATAGTTGTTGACTACATATAGAATATTCTATATTTTATAGGCAGCAGATAGGAGGTGTTTATGTCTACTGAACTCTTAAAACAAGCTGTTGATTATTTTGGAAACCAAAAAAAGGCAGCTGATGCGCTTGGTATTACACAACCAACATTAAACCACTCTCTATCCACTGGCGTTGTGTCAGCGGAGGTGGCTTTGCGCATTCAAAAAGCAACTGGCGGAAAATTTAAAGCTGTTGATTTACGCCCAAGCTTAAAACGCGACTTTGTTTCTATCAGTGTCGCATAAGTACGGAGTCGAACGTGATAAACCAAGACTCAAAACCCACAAACGAGAAAGGCTCAACCGCTGTAACGGTCAAGCCTTTGTGTTCAAACACGGAGAAGCCAAATATGAACATGCCAATTTTAACACAGTCAAACAGTAATAAAAACCAAGTGACAATGTCGTCACCTGAGATTGTTGACTTCATTAACGAATACCGCGCCAAAAACGAAAGCAATCCTGTGCAACTTCGTCATGACAGTTTTATGGCAAAAGTGCCTAAAGTTCTTGGTGAAAATCAATCTCCAAAATTTATTGGAGATTACAAGGACGCTAAAGGTCGTACCTATCCTTGCTACCACTTCCCAAAACGCGAAGCTTGCCTCATGGCTATGTCATACAGCTACGAGCTACAGGCTCAAGTTTTTGACCGCATGACTGCGATGGAAAACCATATTGCAGCACAAAACCAACCATCGTACATGATTGAAGATCCAATCAAGCGTGCTGAAAAATGGATTGAGGAAGCAAAGCAAAAACAAGCTGTAATTCACCAGTTAGAAATCGCAGCTCCAAAAGTCGCATTCGTTGATAAATACGTTGCAGGCAATGGCAATAAAACATTCCGCCAGGTTGCCAAGTTACTAGGTGCAAACGAGCGCAAGTTCCGCGACTTCTTAAAAAAAGAAAAGATTATGTACAAGCTCAATGGTGAGTGGCTGGCATATCAAAACCACATAGATGCAAAGCGATTCCACAACAACACAGGTATCAGCGAGAGCAACCACACATTCACACGATCTCTATTCACACCAAAAGGTGTTGAGTGGACTGCTGGCGAGTGGGCTAAGTTTAATTTGCGAGGTGCGGCATGAGTAATCAAACGCAACGCTATCGCATTTTAGGATGGGTCGCTTGTAATGATGGCGGGTACGTCACTAAGGGTAAGACCACCCGCCAGTGCGATTCTTTTGATGAGGCGCTGGAGCACCTGAAAAACATTCATGCAAACAATATTGAGTGTACATATTTCACAATTGAGCGTGGGGAGTGGCTATGAATATGCTTAACCCCCATATGGTTGCTCTAATTGATGCCATGAACGACAAGCCCATCGCATTCAATCGTCACTATGTCGCGCTTGGTTGCGGTATCAATGGCGCTCTCATGCTGTCTCAAATGGTGTATTGGTCTAAACGCACCAAAGATCGCAACGGCTTTTTCTATAAAACTCAGGATGAATGGGAAGAAGAAACCGGCCTTGGTCGTCGTGAGCAGGAAACCGCTCGTAAGAAATTGCGTGAGCTTGGTTTTGTGTCTGAACACAAGCGCGGTGTGCCTTGCAAGGTCCACTTTAAAGTCGAGCATGACGCGCTTTATACCGCTCTTATTCAGTATGCACAAAACAGCCAATCCAGTATGGCGGATTCCGCCAAACTAGAATGTGCGAATCCGCCAAACAGTAATGGCGGAAAGCGCCAAACTAATACAGAGAATACAGCAGAGACTACATCAGAGAATACCAATATATATAAAGGGAGATTCAACTTTGCTAACGCTCTTGTTTCCCAAGGAGCAGATCAAAAGCTTATCTCTGAGTACATGGAAGTTCGTAAAGCAAAGAAAGCTGTTAATTCAGAAACAGCATTCAAGTCTCTTATCTCTGAACAACAAAAATCTGGTCTCACTTTAAATCAGGTCCTTGAACACTGTGTTGTGAACTCATGGAAGGGATTTAAGGCGGAGTGGATTAAAAATCAAAACACAGCCCATGGACAACAAAACCCAAAACCATCTCGCTGGGATGAAATCCAACAGTTGATCGCACAAGAGGAGCAGGGCAATGACAGCTATGGTTACTAATCAACAAACTGCGGTTCAGCCAATCAAGACAGGTCAACTGGTTGGAATCTTCAAAGCAATTGCACCACGTTCCTTTGAAAAAACATTTGAAGGTATGCCGGTTGAAGCAATTGGTCATGCAATGAAAATCTGTATCGAAGGACTTTCACGAGAGGAAATTGATCTGGGTCTTCGCATGGTTCGTGATAACGGCTTTTGTCCAGATCCAGCAATGTTCCGCAAATGGTGTCTTGGGATTACAGGTTTTGGTACTGAGCAACAGCGTTTTGTTGATTCATTCAAGGGTAAACATGCAGCACTTGGCAATATCGTGAAATGGCTTGGTGATAACACGCATCCAATCACAAATGCCGAAAAAGAAGCGTATGACCGCTGTTATGAAATGTTTGCTGAGATCCAGTGGGCGAAGAACTTCGATAGAGCCTCTTATTTAGCGTATGAGGCGTTTAAAGACAACTATGTGGACGTAGTTAAGGAATATGCCGAACAAGGGCAACAGCAAGCAGTCTGGGTTAAACCAGTCGCTATTGAGAATAAGCCAATAGCTAGAGCTGTGCCGAAGTCCTATTTGCCTGAGCAATCGCCAGAGGAAAAAGCCTGGATTGAAAACCGCGCTCGTGAATTACAGGAATCGGGTTTAAGTTTTCCATTGGCTTTATTGAAGGCTAGTGGTGAGTATAAGAAAAGCGCAGGGGGTGGGGTGTGAAATTTCTACTTCAGGTATTTATTTGTGGATTGGTTTTGATTAACACAAATCTGTCTGACTGGACGACCTTTCAGAGTTTTATTGCAATCATCCTGAGTTTGATCCTTGTTGAGGTGCTTGCTATTTCTGCGAAGTTAGGGGGTGGGGTGTGAGTGTAGTTTCTGAATACAAAGACTCAAGTGGTCTTACGACTTATCCAACGCCGCTTACTGACCATGCGTTTGCTGGATTGAATGAGCAAGAAAATATCGACTTTAAAATCTGGTTGGGTCTGATTGGTGAAAATGAAATTGAGGTTGCAGCTGATCAGAAGCTAGAAACCTATTTTGTTAAAGCTTTCAAAGAGCAAAAAGAAGATCGCTGTCAGTACATGAATCCAGCTCAAAAAGCCTCCCACATTAGCTTTTGGTTTCTTCAGGCGGAAGCTGGCAGGGCTTGTGCAGGCTTGAGACATGGATGTGATTTTTGGCAGCTGGTTGATTGGGTGCCAACTCAAGAGGAATTTAATAAAGCATTCCCGGCACCAGAGTCGTTAGAACTTGAATATGCGCCACCTATGGAGCCAGTGGTTAAGTCAGAGCCGGTAAAGCAACCTAAGGCGAAAGCAAAACCAGTGCGTGATGAATGGACTTTGGATTTATTCGGAGGTGCAGCATGAACATCAATAAATCAGAATTTTTAGAACACGTAAAAGCTGAAAGCGTGGCACGTAAGTCAACAGCGGTTCCGGTTAAGAAAGAGAAGCTGCGCAAAACACTTACCCGGGACCTTAAAAAGTTCCTTAAGTCTGGTGGTCAGGTTCAGCAATTGCCAGGTACGGAGTTTAAGCCGCGTCCAATGCGCTCAGTGGTGGAGTCTAAGCAAACAGGATATGCCAGCAAAAACCAGGTCATTGCCTTGGTTCGCTGGGCTAACGAGAGCAAAACAAAGAAACCGCGCCGTAATTACATGGCTGAATTAACCGGAATTCCACTCAAGCGTATCCGTTCATGTATTACCCCGGGTCGAAACAGCCTGCTGACCAAGTTTGAGTGCAAAGAAATCATTGCAGTGATGGATCAGGTCGAGCAGCTTGAATCCTTGGAAATGAGGAAAGCGGCATGAAAAAACGCAATAAGAAATATAACCCGAATAAGTTGGTCAATCTGGTGCAGCGTGAATCGCAAAAGCCTTATGAGCTTTGGATGAGTTTTGAAGCTGTGGAAGTGGAAGAAGCTTGTCAAAAATACAATGCAATGGGCTTAACCAAGTCGGAAGTCATCAACAAAATTTACGCGCTGCATGATGGTGATCTGATCGTGCCGCTGATCAACGACCTGACCAAAGACGCTTATGAGTTCTTTGTGGGTATCGACTCGTATTACTACCACGAGGATGACCCGAGCAACATTATCGATGATGCACGTCAGTTTGAGCTGCCAGTGATGAAATGGGATGAATTCCGTACTGGTGGCAATCCAGAGTTAAAAATTGTGGATGGCGACATCAAGCGCAGATGGAAGGGCATTAGTGAAGAAATGGATGACATTCACGCTGAATATCGAAAGAAGGGCTACAAGCTTTTCAAAAGCATGACTTACATCAAAACAGAAGTGATTTTCAAGGATATTGAAGCCTACAACATTTTCAAGGCTGAACGAGTGGTGCGAGGGATGTGTCGCAAGTATGAATTGCAAGGAGTGGCAGCATGAATTTAACAATCGAACAAATGCGGAAAATTGTGGATGGGGCGCCGGAGTGGGCGAAGTATTGGATTACCCGAGATCAGTATCACGGTCACATCTTGTCATTTCCAAACATGACAGGCCATTCAAGTTACTTGTTGAGCGACCTCCGTGCAGCCATCGCTGACCACGACCGCACGGATTATGTGACTGATATCAAGAATCATATAGCGCCGACTACAGTGGTGATTGAGAGATGGGTGAAATAGATAGCACCTTAAACGAACGTGGCGCTCGCTACGGCAATTATTCCGATGTGGCGGGTACAACTCAACAGCTAATGGCTATCGTTGAATCTGGCGCAAACTACGAGCATTTAAACGCAGAGCAGAAAACCAGTCTTTTTATGATCTGTAACAAGATTGCAAGAGCCGTGAATGGTGACCCTCAGTATTTTGACAACTATCGCGACATTGCCGGTTATGCAACTTTGGCAGAAAGAGCGTGTGAAGCGGTGCGAGGTGGTCATGAGTAAATTCCAACAAGAAACCGCAGTGCTTCTGATTTGCGATGTGATTCTTTTTGCGGAGTTCAAGACGACTGTTTTGGGTGTGTTGATGCTTATTTTCATGACTTGCTTTGCTTTGATGATGTGGCGAGGTGCCAATGACTAAATACAAAAACAAGAAGGTGGTGCTTAACGGCATCACTTTCGATAGTCAGAAAGAAGCCAGGCGTTATCGGGATTTATCACTGTTAGAACGTGCAGGGGAAATAAAGGGTCTGGAACTACAAAAGGCTTTCATATTGGCTGAGTCAGTCAAGTTTGAAAATGAGCCAAGACGCAAGCCAGCGGTGAAGTATGTTGCGGATTTTGTTTATCAGGAAAAGGGGCAGCTGGTTGTTGAAGATGTCAAAAGCAAGATGACACGGAATTTACCAGTTTACCGTTTGAAGAAACACTTGATGAAGTCGGTACACGGTTTAGAGATCAGAGAAATTTAGGGGTATAGGGGGTGAATGCGATGGATAGATTTCTTAAGTGGTTATTTATTCGGAAAGGCTCAAAAGTGGTAACGGTTGACGATGACCCTATCACCGATATTCAAAATGTTGCCCTAGTCGCACATGGTCGAATTTACACAAAAGAATGGAATTACAAAGTTGCTTATTCATATGACGATGTGAGATTGGCAACACGCAAAGAAATTAAGCAAGGCTTTAAAGATTAAGAGGGAATAGGGATGAATGCAGCAACAGAGAAAATGACAAACCTTGAATGGCTTACTCAGATTGGTCTTAAAGCGATTGAATATACCGAGGACCCGAAAGGCACTGGCGAGAAAGGTCCATCATGGGAAGATCGCTGCGGTGCTATTGCTTCGATTGAATGCCCAGCGTGTAAAGCGTATTGTGAATTGTTGGTTTGGGGTGATTATCGGGATAATACGCAGGCATTTGCTGAGGTCTGCAAGTACATTGCAAAAATCCTGTATTCCACAGCAGAGGAGAGGGTGAGTCGTCAAAAGTTTGATTTGCAGTTTTTTTGCTTCAAAGTTGCAAAGATGGGTGTGTTTTATAATTTGCGACCAAAGCTAAAAGAAGAAAGGACGCTTCAAGGGCAGTTAAACCTCTTTGGTATCACAGAGGTGAATGCTGACGGATTTGCAAAACGGCATAAATATTTAACTTTCATGGTTGAGAGCATCCTCGATGGGTTTAATGAGGAAATTGATTTCTATGTTGATGAATACAGAAAGAAATTAAGAGATTGACACCTAAACGTCGCTAAGATATAGTTTCTGTACAGTGGTCAAACTGCATTTGTAAAAGACCTCGGAAAAATAAGCTCATCGAAAGGTGGGCTTTTTGTTGTCAGGAGAAAAGCATGCTCCAATTCCTGCAAAGATTATTCTGCTTTCATCACTTCGATTATGAGTCTGACATATTTACTCAAGTCGAGTGTCGCAAGTGTGGAAAGTACAAAGATAAATAACTCGCCGAACGGATTACGGCACATAAGACCCCGCTACATACTAGATATTGGCGGGGTTTTTCTTTTCTTATTGGTGGTGCCCATGACAGACAAAGTACAAGCTAAACAAGACTTAGAATTTTGCAGTGCTGAGCTGTCTAAGTATCAGAATCTCAGTAGATCGGGATTGACGCGGGCGGAGATGCTAACGATTGACGGGATCATGATTAAGCTGAAAGAACGGATTAAGAATTTACGTGAAGCGTTATATGCGTGATGCAAAGCGATTGGCTGAGATTCGTAAATTGCCATGCGTCAGGTGCGGTAATCCCAATAGTCAGGCTGCTCATTCAAATAGTTCGGGACATGGTAAAGGCAGGGGTGTAAAAGCTGACGATGCTTACACGGTGCCGCTTTGCGTGGGATGCCATCAAAGATTCGACCGTTTTGAGCTTGGCACCCGGACCGAGAGCGAAGCAATGTTTGATCAGTGGTTGGTGAGAGTGAATCAGATGTTGGTGATGGAAGATAGAGAGGTGTTTTGATGATTTTAATCCAGCGTGATTTATGTGGGATAAGCTTGAAAAAGAAATGGGAATTTGGTGATAGATCTCGCGCTGAAATGTGGGTACTTAATTTTCTTTTATTTAAGATTTATTTCATCAAACACACCTCTGACTTTAACTCATTCCTGCGTGGCTACACTGATCAAAATTTTGATTGGCATCCTCAGGTTCGATTGGCTCGCAACAAGGCGGCTAGAAAAGCAGCGCGTGAAAACTACAAGTCATATATGGCCCGAACAAAAGAATGGATGGATCGCTGTTCTGAATTAAGTAATACGAATTCAGGCTTGAGAAATGACATTATTTCCCTAAAGCGAACCATTAAGTTAATTAAAGAAGAGTGATTGTTGGAGATAGGAAATGCAAAAAGCCGTGTTTCCTATCCAGTCGCATGCTGACATCACCAAAGCCATTAACTACATGCATACCAATTACACTCAGGCGATTAATGAGGGTAAGCCGTTAAGGGTGGTGATTGATCAGAAGCAGGATGATAGATCCACTGCACAGAATAGGCTCATGTGGATGTGGCTTGGTCAGATAGAGAAAAAGACTGGTCAGGATAAAGACTCACTGCATTACGAGTTTAAGAAGCGCTTTCTGATTTATATCTATCGTCGTGATGATCAAGAGTTTGCTGAGACCTGTAATGCGATTGCAATGCTGAAGCAGAATGAGTGTGAAGAATACCGGGTGATTGCAGAGCAAGTGATAAGACTTTGCAGCACGACAAAATTAAGCGTCAAGCAGATGACTGAGTATTTGGGGTATGTGCATGACTTTGCTGTGGTGAAGTTGGGCGTGCATTTAATTGTGCCGGATGATTTGAAGTGGTGTTATCAGGATTGACTCTTTTGGAAATATTCTTCATCTTAAGATTTTAATTTAAGTAAACCTTTAAGAGAAAAATATGAATGAAGAGCGTAAGCCCAAATTTAAAATTGGTGACAAAGTTAGGTTAAATGTTGGTGGTCCTGATATGGCTGTGCATTCAATCGTTGAAGGAAGAATAG
>CANQWW010000085.1 GCA_947627655.1 uncultured Acinetobacter sp.
TCAGGGCGCGGATGACATAATTGGCCCCACGCTCTGACAGGCTTTGTTCAGTAATTTCCAGTTCTACCTTATCTGCCGGAATATCAAAATGAGACAGACGCTCTAGCAGCTTCTCAGCATAATCATCACGCAAGAATTCAACCGGCGCAGCATTAATGGAGATGGGCAGAATTTGCAAACCTTGTTCCTGCCACAGCTGCATATCTGCAAAGACTTTCAACTGCATAGTTTTACTGATACGCGAAGCCAGATCATAGTCCTGGAAGGCAGAAAAAATGTGTGAGGGCAGCTGAATCTGCTGGTCTTGGTCTTGCCAGCGCAGTAGTGCCTCAAAGCCGATCACGGCTCCATCACTGAGCCTGACCTTGGGCTGATAATAAGGCAGAATCTGCTCGGACTGAATTAGTTTACGCGCCAGAATTAATTGACGGGTCATCTTATCCAGGGTTTCAAACATCTCGGGGTTGAACATCCGGATGCCGCCACGGCCGTTATTTTTCAGGTCATTTAAGGCGATATCTGCACATTTGAACAGTTGTGAACTGCTACTGGCATCCCGCGGATAAATGGCACAGCCGACACTGATCCCACCACTAATCGTGGTGCCCGCATAGTTAATGGGGATGTCGATTTGCTGGCAGACTCGCTGGGCAACATGCAGAAGCTGGGATTCATTGTCCAAGTCATTGACCAGGATGGCAAACTCATCGCCACCCAAACGGGAAATAATTGCTTCATGACCAAGATTATTTTGAAAACGCGCCCCTAATACATGCAGTAAATGGTCACCGGCGACATGTCCCAAGCTATCATTGACGTGCTTAAAGTAATCCAGATCGATCAGTAACAGACCGACCTGCTGCTGTTGCTGACGGGCTTTTAGCAGTGCCTGTTTAAATAATTTATAAAAGGCGCGACGGTTATATAAGCCGGTGAGCTCGTCACGTTCCATCATCGACTTTAACCGCATTTCAACCTGCTTTTGCTGGCTAATATTGCGTGATACACACAAAATCTGCTGGGTAATATTGTGTTCATCTACAATCGGGGTGAGCAGATTATCCCAGTATGCTGTGGCTTGATCATTAAGTTGGCTGTTCCCTGAAAAACGTGCATTAAGTCCTTGCTTGGCGCGTTTTAACGCCCGTTTACCGACCGGCCGAACTTCTTCAGGTAACAGCGCCAACCATTCCAAATCCGTTACCTGATCCTGCTTTTGTAAGCCTAAAGCTTGCCGGCCTGCCTGATTCAGGTGGCAAAGCCGACCTTCTGGCGTAATGATCTTGATGCAATCCTGGCTGGCATCCAGCATATTTTGCTGGGTGGCTACCAGATGAGAAAGCTGATTTTGGACCTGAAGATAATCATGTATATCCGTCAGGCTCATGACCCAGTGGATACCTAGCTGCGGATTAGGCTGAAACTTGAGGCTAAGCAGGCACATATGATACGTGCCATCTGCCTGGAGAATACGGCATTGTATTGCAGTAGGCTGAGACCGGTGCAGTGCAGTATTGAATAGCTGATGAAACTGGGCCAGATCATCGGAATGGATAAAGGATGACCAGGTTGCAGCTGGATGCTGATTCAGGTCGGTACCTAAATAATCTGTCATGGCCTGATTAAAATAATCAGTTTGCGTCTGAGTATGTAGCCAGACCGGTTGCGGCCAAGCCTCTGCAAAAGCTTGCAGCGTGGACAAAGGGGTCACCTGATGAACACTAGATATTTTGGCATGCGCAGAAGGCGGTTGTTCAAACCGTGCGTCAGCAGCAAAATGTTGCTCATCATATTTCATGGACTCACCAATACCATTTTGTTTGATCCAATTTAGACTTATGTAGTTATTTTAATAAAAAGAACATAATTTCAGCAGTTGCTGATATGCAAAGAATATGAGCAAATTTGTATGAAGTTGCAAGGATTAATTCATTTGAGACGATAAAACGCAGCAGCAGTCTTGGAGGGATCACCAATACCCATCAAGTTCATATTCGGAATTAAAACAGCTGATGCTAGAATGCAGATAGATCCAAAATGAGCCAATAAGAAAATGTCAGACAGTCATATTCCTCTTCCTGAGCGTTTGCGGCCACGCGACCTCAGAGAAATTATCGGTCAAGATCATCTGCTGGGTGATCAGGCCCCGCTACGCCAGATGATTGATCAGGGGCATTTGCCGTCTATCATCTTCTGGGGGCCACCAGGCGTTGGCAAAACCACGATTGCCTTATTGTTGGCACAAGCAGTCGATCGGCCCTTTGTGAGTCTGTCGGCTTTAAATACCGGGGTTAAAGAGCTGCGTGAAGTGATCGCTGAAGGCGGAGACTTACTGACACCGGTGGTGTTCATTGATGAAATTCACCGCTTTAACAAGTCGCAACAAGATGCACTGCTAAATGCGGTCGAGAAGGGCAAGATCACCCTGATTGGAGCGACCACAGAGAATCCATCCTTTGAAGTCAATAGTGCATTACTGTCGCGTTGTCAGGTCTATAGCCTGAATGCACTTAGCGCCGAGGCGATTCAGAGCTTACTGACCCAGGCCATTCAAACGGATAGCTTTCTCAAAGAGCGTCACATCCAGATTGAAGAATATGATGCCTTGATCCAGTTCGCTGCTGGGGATGCACGTAAGGCACTGAATCTGCTGGATCTGGTGGCGAGCACCTTCGAACCTGATATGGAAAATATCATTACCAATGCGGTCGTGGTGAAGGTTGCACAGCAAAATATTGCCCGTTATGACAAGGCTGGTGAGCAACACTATGATCTGGTCTCGGCCTTTATCAAATCGATTCGCGGCAGTGATCCGGATGCCGCCTTGTACTGGATGGCACGTATGCTCAAAGGCGGTGAAGATCCGGTCTTTATTGCCCGGCGTATGCTGATCGCCGCTTCTGAAGATATTGGTAACTCGAATCCCAATGCACTGTTACTGGCGGGGGAATGCTTCCGTTCGGTACAGGCTGTCGGGATGCCAGAATGCCGGATTATTCTGGGGCAATGTGCAGTCTATCTGGCGACCAGCGCCAAAAGTAACAGTACCTATCTGGCCATTAACAAGGCCATGGAGCTGGCAGATAAAACCTCTCATTTGCCGGTACCTTTACATTTACGCAATGCACCAACCAAGCTGATGAAACAGCAAGGTTATGGGGTGGATTATCTGTATCCGCACAATTACCCGGAACACTTTGTGCTACAGGACTATATGCCGTCTGAACTGAAAGATAGCAAGCTATATGAGTCAGCACGTAATAAACGTGAAGTGGAAGCAGAACGTTTACAGCAACGCCGTTGGCAACAGCAGCAACAGCAATAATCTGCTCTATTCTTCATCCACCGGTCATTTTTGACCGGTGTTTTATTTGAGCTGGGCTAGGAGAATAAACGGCTGCTGGTCTTGAAATCTGATAATTTTACAGTTTAATCCCCGCTATTTAACCCATAGGAGATAGCCGGTAGAGAAAATTGGGTTTATAAGAATATTCATGCAAAAAAAAGCCCGATTCAGGGCGAACCGGGCCAAAATAGGATGTCCTTGGGGGAGATACATCCTAGAGGGTAGAGAAAAATCTGGTCGGCAAGATCACTGAATACTTGATTACAGTAGCTTGCCTGGTATGGAATTGATTGTAAGCATTTTAGCCACTGTTGTAAAAACGGTCATTTTTATTAACAACATTTATTTTTTCGATAGTGGAAAAGGCTAATAAAAAACCGGGCTATCTAGCCCGGTTTTTTTTAAATCTATGCTTAACAGATTAGATATTATCCAGATCAATACCTAAACGTGCCGCAACTTCTTCATAAGCTTCTACCACGCCGCCTAGGCCTTGGCGGAAACGGTCTTTGTCTAATTTTTTCTTGGTGTCTTTGTCCCATAGACGGCAACCGTCTGGAGAGAACTCGTCACCCAGCACAATACGGTCGTGGAACACACCGAATTCAAGTTTAAAGTCGACCAGAATCATATTACCGGCATCAAACAATGCTTTGAGCACGTCATTTACCTGATAAGTCAATTCTTTCATTTTTTCTAGCTGTTCTGCAGTCGCCCAACCCAAAGCAATTGCTTGAGATTCATTGACCATTGGATCGCCAAGCGCGTCATCTTTAAAGAACAATTCAAAGGTTGGTGGTGTCAGCTCTTTGCCTTCTTCCACACCGAGACGACGGCATAAAGAACCAGCAGCGTAGTTACGGATTACACATTCAACCGGGATCATATCGAGTTTTTTAACCAGCACTTCATTCGGTGTCAGTAGTTTCTCAAAATGCGTTTCAATGCCAGCAGCCGCCAGTTTTTCCATGATGAAGGCGTTAAAACGGTTATTCACCTTACCTTTACGATCCAGTTGTTCGATCTTTTCGCCATTGAATGCGGACGCATCGTCACGAAAAACTAAAATCAGGTGGTCTTCACTGTCCGTGGTATAGACAGATTTCGCTTTACCAGTATAGAGCAAGGTTTGTTTTAACATGAGGGAACCTTCTACAAAAAAAATGCCTAGAAAATGTCTAGGCTGGCCAATTTTGGTAAATCTGGTTTAACAGTTGTGCTGCTTGTTCATGGTCGGCAAAACTGTTGTCAGGATTAAACACAGCCAGGGTGTTACTCGAACCTGCAGGAGAGAGTCTTAAAACATAGGTCTGCTGATCGACCTGAATCGTGAGCTGGTAACGATCCTTACTTTGATCAACGATAGAATGGTTAAGGCTGCTGAGCGTGGCAAGAGTGTATTGCCATATTGTAGCAGGATTTCCATCAATTTTGAGCAACAGGTTTTGATTTCCGTCAGTCACCAATTGTGGCTTTCCTAAAACATCCTGAACAGTTTCATCAACTTGGTTTGAACGTACTGCCTCAGTGGCAGGGCGTGGCAGGGCAAAACGCGTGCCACGCTGATTCTCAAGTTGCGGTGCATGTTCAATAGCCAGCGGATCTACAGTAGGCGCTGGGTACAATGGCGTTGCAGGACGAACCAGGGCACCTTCAGGATATTGCAGAGGCTCTAGCGTGGTGGTGTTTTTGTAGTCTAAAGTGCCGTTTTTAAAGGCCAGTGAACTACAACCCGCTAAACTGAATGCTGAAAGGGCAAGGATAAGTCCTAAACGTAATTGCATAGTATTGTGCTCTTATTGAATGACGCCCGCTGCTACAAGTGCTTCATGCAGGGGGAGGCGATATTGTTCTGCAAGTGGTGTTAATGGTAAGCGGATACCCGTACCAATGAGACCCATATCATGGAGTGCCCATTTCACAGGAATTGGGTTTGATTCGCAAAATAAAATATTGTGTAAATTTGCAATCTGGGTATTCAGTTGTTCTGCACGTGCAGCATCACCGGCAAGCGCAGCAGTACAAACTTCACTCATCGCTTTAGGTGCCACATTTGCTGTGACTGAAATATTGCCTTTCGCACCATGCGCCATCAACTGATAAGCAGTGGCATCATCACCCGAATAAACGGTCATATTTTTGCCTGCAAGGCTGGCAATCAGGGCTGCACCACGTTCCACATCGCCGGTTGCATCTTTGATCCCGACAATTTGTGCAATATCAGCCAGACGAGCCACGGTTTCATTTAACATGTCGACACCGGTACGGCCTGGAACATTGTACAGGATTTGCGGCAGATCTACAGCTTCTGCAATCGCTTTATAATGCTGGTATAAGCCTTCCTGGGTCGGTTTGTTATAATAAGGAGTAACCAGCAGTGCGGCATCGGCGCCGAGGTCTTTTGCTTCTTGAGTCAGCTGGATGGCTTCATGGGTCGAGTTCGCCCCGGTTCCTGCAATGACTGGAATACGCTTGTTCACCACACGAATGATTTCTTTGATCACTTGCGCGTGTTCACTCATGCTCAGCGTAGACGCTTCGCCTGTTGTACCCACAGCAACAATGCTGCTGGTTCCCTCTGCAATATGCCACTCAACCAGCTTCTCAAGACCCTTCCAATCTACGCTGCCATCTTCAAACATAGGGGTGACGATTGCGACAATGGAACCCTGAATGGTCTGTGCTTGCTGAGTCATTTTAAAAAACTATCCTATTTGTCCATCCGAAGAGAATAAGAAACATAAATTTGGATGGGTTTGTATTTTGATTGGTAGCAAATTCAACAGACGTGCGCTGAATTGAATATTGCGTATGCAAATTATGACTGATCGGCGGCATAAGAACAATATGCTTTGGTCAAAGCCATTCAATTCTTTATACAAAGCTGTTGGCTAATGCGCAAGTGCTAAAAGGATGAATGTGATAATAATTTGTCGCATATAGCATCGTGTGGCAAGCTGCCAAGAAAGGAGGTCACTTGACTTGGATGGACATAAAGCTCTGAATATAAAAATATTTTATTTGAAATACAGCAGCTTATAAAACAATTAAGATGAATAAAGGATGATCTGAGAGCTAATAGGTATAGAAAGAGAAAATAATGTCATGGCTAAAGGGGCGTGAAAATGCGGTGACTCATTCTTTTTAAATATTAATCTCTGGTCAATTATTTATTGAATGTTGAATTTTGAGTATTGATCTGTAAATGTTAAAGCAGCAAAAGGCATTTCCTTTGCTCCTTGATTGATTGCTTTTGCGACTTTCTAGGCGCTATTTTTCAATGCTAAAAAGTCTATATTTCGAAGGGTTAAGTTATAGAAACCTTCAACTTATTGGTAGTTAATTCCGACTTCAGTCTTCGCGATGATTGCGGCTCTATTTGAACGCTGATTGAACAAGGATATTCCAATGCAAAAATCAGACAATAAGCACGCGATAATTACGGTAGCGATCTGTTTTCTGATCGCCGTGATTGAAGGGCTGGATATTCAGGCTGCAGGTATTGCAGCAGCCGGTATTCGTGAGCATTTCGGTCTGGATAGCTCGCAATTGGGAGTGTTTTTTAGTGCAGGGATTCTGGGCTTATTACCTGGAGCACTGGTTGGTGGTCGTATCGCAGACCGTATCGGTCGTAAGACCGTCTTAATCTGGTCAACGGCGATTTTTGCGGTATTTACTTTATGTACCGTATGGGTTAGCAGCTTTAACTCATTACTGGCAGTACGTTTTCTGGCTGGTGCAGGTCTAGGGGCGGCGATGCCGATCTTGATCACTCTGGCCTCTGAAGCGGTATCTCCTGCAAACCGTGGTCGTGCGGTGGGCTTAATGTATTGCGGCATGCCAGTCGGCGCTGCGATTTTATCTCTGGTCGCTGCAACAGAGTTCGGTGCAAACTGGAAAAATATTTTTTATCTGGGGGGCTTATTACCGATCATCGTGATACCCGTGATGATATTTTTACTTCCAGAATCTAAAGAATACTTAAAAGAAAAAGACCGGATTGCACATGCGCCTGCTGGTGCAGGATCACAAGGTTCGTTTAAAGATTTATTTAATTCACAGAATCTGTTGCGTACCTTATTTATCTGGATCAGCTACTTCTTCACCTTGATGGTGGTGTACATCATGCTGAGTTGGTTGCCATCCTTGTTCCAAGAGTTAGGTTTTTCACGTAAAGAAGGCGCAACGGCTCAGTTCTACTTTATGGTCAGTGCCACCGTGGGTACGATTGTGCTCGGCATGCTGACTGACCGCTGGAAAAAAGCCTATGTCATCTTGTTGATGTACGGCGGTATTCTGGCAGGTCTGATTGCGCTCAATGCAGCATCTTCACTCACCCAAATGTATCTGGCGGCAGCATTGGTCGGTGCATTTGTAATTGGTTGCCAAGGTGTACTGTATGCATTCGGGGGGATTGTGTATCCAACTGAAGTACGTGGTACAGGGATTGGTGTGGCTTCCGCGGTTGGCCGGGTAGGCGCCATGCTTGGACCTGCAATTGCAGGCTCATTATTGACTGCAGGTTTTGGTGCAGCGGGAGTCATCTCAGCGGCGATCCCATGTATCCTGATTTCTGCGGTATTTATGTTGTTACTGGTGCGCCGTATCCAGTCCTGATCTTGACACGCTATTTCAAAAGCCTGCAATTGCAGGCTTTTTTTGTATTTAAGATATCAGGCAAAAGTGACCGTCTAAAGATGCGAACCCACAGTCATACTATTTTTCATATCAGGACTAAAAAGGGCAACGGTTTTTCGGCTATGCTTGAAGCCGGTTAAATTTCATGGAATGAGGACTTATGCAGCAGAACGCCGCGCTGATTGTTGTGGATGTACAAAATGGTTTTACCCCAGGAGGCCAGCTGGCAGTACAGGATGCTGATCAGATCATTCCACATATCAATCAACTAGGACCGTATTTTGACAATATCGTACTGACTCAGGACTGGCATCCTGAGCATCATATTTCCTTTGCCGATCAGCATGCAGGTAAAGCAGCCTATGAGCTGATTCAGCTGGATTATGGTCCTCAGGTACTCTGGCCACGTCATTGTGTACAAGGGACCAAAGATGCTGAACTGCATCCGGATCTGAATCTGCCTCAGGCACAACTGATTATCCGCAAGGGTTTTCATTCCGACCTCGACAGTTATTCGGCCTTTATGGAAGCGGACCACAAAACTACCACCGGACTGGCGGGTTATCTGCGTGAGCGTGGCATTGATACCGTCTTTATTGTCGGTATTGCCACGGATTTCTGTGTGGCCTGGACGGCCATGGATGCATGTAAGTTGGGATTCCAGACCTTTGTGATTGCTGATGCCACCAAGGGCATTGACCTGAAGGGTTCATTACAACACGCCTGGCAGGATATGCTGGCGCAAGGGGTAAAGCGTATCTATATGAAAGACCTCCTAGCGCAGGTTTAACCTTGCTGGTAGTCAATGGCAGCTGACTTTCTATGTAAAGCAAGCCGCTGATGCTCAATCGCCTTGGACAGGATTTACTGCCAAGGCATATTTTTTTAATGACCCCGGGATTGACCTATGTCAGGATTCCTTCGATTCACTCAGTTTATTCAAAAGACCTTTGCCGTATGGGTCATGCTATTTGCACTGCTTGCCTTAGTCTTTCCAGCTACTTTTGTCTGGTTAAAAGCGTATATCCCGTGGATGCTCGGCATTATCATGTTTGGTATGGGCATGACCATGACGGTAGGGGACTTCAAGAGTGTCCTGCAAAGTCCTAAAGCGGTGGTGATTGGTGTCGTGGCCCAGTTTATAGTCATGCCAGGTCTGGCATTTCTGCTCTGTCAGCTGTTTCAGTTACCCGCTGCAATGGCCATCGGGGTGATTCTGGTGGGCTGTTGTCCAGGCGGTACGGCATCGAATGTGATTACCTATATGGCCAAGGGCAATACTGCTCTGTCTGTGGCCTGTACTTCAGTCTCAACCTTATTGGCGCCGATTCTGACCCCTGCGATTTTTTATCTCTTGGCCAGTCAATGGATTGAAATTAATGCCCTGTCGATGCTGGTCTCGATTCTGCAAGTGGTACTTTTCCCGATTTTACTCGGTCTGATCGTGCGTGCCATTTTTAAAACCAGGATCCAAGCCTATATCCAAGTCATGCCGTTGGTGTCCGTGGTGGCGATTGTCGCAATCGTGGCGGCCATTATTGCCGGGAGCAAAGCCCAGATTCTGGAATCAGGTTTAATGATTCTCGGGATTGTTGCACTACACAATGGACTGGGCTATGTATTGGGGTATTGGACCAGCCGGATTTTTAAGCTGGCAGAAATCGACTGTCGTGCGGTATCGATTGAGGTCGGGATGCAGAACTCCGGTTTAGGGGTCGCTTTGGCTGCGACTCACTTTGCCGCCTCACCGATTACCGCCTTGCCCAGTGCGATTTTTAGTCTTTGGCACAATATTTCCGGCCCGGCCTTGGCCACCTACTGGGCAGCCAAGCAACCCGCTGAGACTGAACAAAAAAACTAATTGCAATAAAATCAGTGATAAAAAAGCCCGATGCGAAGATCGGGCTTTTTACGATTCAAGCGTCTTAAGACGCTTTAGACTGTTTCGATTTCAAAATATCAGTCCGGAAGCTTTGCGCCAGTTCTGCCATTTCGGCATCCATGCCATTCATGACAAAGGCGTGTCGGGTCAGGACATTGGTTGGATTCGGCATACTGACCAGTTCATAATGATCAGCGATGGTTTTTAATAAAGCATTTGGAACATGCACCGCGCTTTCACGGGCCACCAGTTGCTGTACCAGCCGTTCAGCTGCCTGATTGGAACTGAGCTGCATTTCCTCTACTTTAGCGGCAACTGCACAGCGGGTCTGCAAGACAAAGCGTTTATCCTCGCGGTAACGCTTGTACAGCACTTCGGACAGCAGCTGGAAGACATAGCTGATTAAGGTCAGGCAGGCGAGGGCATTTGGCTTGTCCGCAGCAATGCTTAAGGTTGCACCTTTTTCATCAAATTTATGTACGGTCCAGATATCTGCGCTATTCAGCTTATAGTGCTGTACGCACAGTTCAGTCGCCTTGTTGAGGAAAATCTGGCACAGGTTAAAGTACGGCACCGACACAGTTTTATTGACTGAATCCAGCAGCTGTTTCGGATCATAGAACTGGATATTCAGCGACAGCGTTTCTTTTTCCTCAGTCACGGGCGCAGCGGTCTTTTCCTTCGGTTTTGGTTGTACCGCTTGCTGCGCCTGGGCAATCGCCAGCGCAGTATTGTGTTTTTCCTGTTCCAGTGCCTGGGTCAAGGCCTGAATTTCGAATTTCAGGCGTGATTCATTATTGATACGCGCCAGATATTCACTGCGGCTCGGACGGGCAATGGCACGGTAACCGAGCCACAGCAACGCATGAATGATGAAGGAGAATAGAATCGCCATCCACTGGGTACGTAGAATTTCACCGATACTGGGCTCAATCAGGGTAATTTCAACCGAGCCGACCTTTTTCTCGTTAAACAGTGCATCACGGACAAATACCTCGCCATCCCGGGTTTTGGTCAGGCCGCCTGTGGCTAAAACCTGAGCATTTGAATCCAGGATGCGAATAGAGGCTACACTGGGGTTGGTGGCATAGCGGTTTGCCAGTAAAGCCAGTGAAACGCGGTTGGCTGGATCCAGCTCAGCCAGGCTGTCAGTAACCAGCTGACTGGTCATCAGCTGACCCTGGCTGGCACGGTTTTCATTCAGCTGGTGAGTGGTTGCCAATACCAGTAAAAAGGTATGCAGGGCAAAACTTATAATCAGTAGGCTAGCAAATAGCCCTTGTCTAGGCGCATTCAACGTAAACTTCCAA
>CANQWW010000086.1 GCA_947627655.1 uncultured Acinetobacter sp.
AACTGCTTCATCAGGATCAAGCTTTTTTGATACGCTTATGTAACAATATGGGCATTATTCTATTTTTAAAGTGCAGACATGTCATTAATTATCGGGATTGACCCAGGTTCACGTCTCACCGGTTACGGTATCATTCAAAAAGAAGGCTCCAAACTGACTTTTGTAGATGCTGGCACCATCAGGACGGAAACCGCGGAGATGCCCGAACGGTTAAAACGCATTTTTGCTGGGGTGGAACGAATTGTGAAGTTCTATGGTCCAACCGAAGCCGCTGTAGAACAGGTCTTTATGGCACAAAACCCGGACTCTGCACTTAAACTCGGTCAGGCCCGGGGCGCTGCCATTGCTGCACTGGTGAATCTGGATCTGCAAGTGGCTGAATATACAGCACGTCAAATCAAGCAGTCTGTGGTCGGTTATGGTGCAGCAGAAAAAGAACAGGTGCAGACGATGGTGATGCGGATTTTAAGTCTTAGCATTAAGCCTCAACAGGATGCTGCAGATGCGCTTGCAGCAGCCATTTGTCATGCACATGCCTCTGGCAGCATGAGTAAAATGGCGGTACTGAATGCCTTAGGCGGTATGGCGCGTGGACGTAGCCGAGTCAGCAGACGGCGTTAATCGCACTCATACAAGTCAGCGTTTGATCTGAAAACCTTCGAATTGATATTCAGCAGGATTTATTGCAAGTTGCTGGATATCAGTCACCTCAGCATGTACCGGACCGTGCTGGCTACGTGCAATAATCTGCTGAATTTTCCCCACATCTCCAACAATAATAGCTTCTACCTGCCCTGCAGGAAGATTGCGTACATAGCCGTTTAGTCCTAGTTCTAAAGCCTGAGTTGCAAACCAGTTTCGATAGCCTACTTTTTGTACCTTTCCTGAAATAACCAGTTTAACTGTGTACATCATGACTCCCTTACAGATTGACCACGGTATAAATCGCTTGTTGCATATCTTGAGCCTGCAAACCGCGCTGCCCGTGTTTGGCCAGCTCATCGCCCGCCAAAGCATGCAAAGTAACAATATCATGTAATTGAATATTGTCATGTAATTGCGCTTTTAAGCTGGCGATCATGCCGGCCAGTACATCTCCCATTCCCCCGGTTCCCATGCCCGGATTTCCTGCGCTACAGATATATAATTGCTGGTCTAAAGTCAGACTGCCTGAACCTTTGAGTACCCATTGTCCCTGATACTTTTGCTGTAAGGCATAAATCGCGGCGATACGATCGGCTTCAATGTCCTGAGTTTTACAGTTGAGCAGTGTTGCCGCCTCTCCCGGATGCGGTGTGCAGTAAACCTTCGCATTTAAGTGTTCAGGATGCTGGGCCAAAAACCAGAGTGCATCTGCATCCAGCACTGTTTCTCGTTTTGCTTGTTGAATGCCAGCAAACCAGGCCTGATATTGCTGCTCTGCCCAGGCATCCCGGCCCAGGCCCATGCCAAAGCAGACCGCATCTACCTGATTTAAGAGTGCTGATCGTTGTGCTGCGTCCAGTCCATTGATATCTCGTAACATAATATTCGGAGCACGGGATAAGATCGCAGTATGATGTCGAGCATCACATGCCACGGTGACTTTACCCGCACCCGCAGCAAAAGCAGCTTCTGCCGCCAGCATCACCGCGCCTCCCATATCGGCATGCCCACCAATGACCAGGACATGGCCATAACTGCCTTTATGTCCAGAAGCCTGACGCTTCGGCAAATGGATTGCAGTACTAGATAATTGCGCGAGTGGTTTCAGATCAGAATCACTCGGAATAGCCGCAATGCATGTGACGTGTCCAGCATAAGCCTTTCCTTGACCGGTAAATAACCCTGCCTTCAATCCCAAAACGGTATAAGTATAATCAGCATAAAAGGCAACCGGTAAAGCTTGTCCGGTATTGGCATTTAAACCGCTTGGCAAATCAATGGCGATTTTTAAACCGGCTTGCGCGTTGATCGACTGAATGGTCTGTTGCCAGTCCTGACTCAAAGTCCGGTTTAAACCAATACCAAACAGGGCATCGATATAAGCATCATATTCAGCTTGAAAGTCAAAATGCGGATAAACCTGAATTCCTGCCTCAAGTGCTTCCTGGCGGGCTAAAGCAAGCTCAGGAGAGCGCCCCTGCTCAGCTGCGTAAATGTCGACATGGAACCCCGCCTGGTTTAAATACTTTCCAACCAGATAACCATCTCCGGCATTATTTCCAGAACCACAAAAGATCGCGACGCGACGAATATCCCGTGCTGAAAACAAAACCATCAAATGTTGTGAAATTATCCAGGCAACCTGCCGCATTAGACCATAGGAACTGTTTTTCTGAGCAAACCAGCGCTGCTCCCATGCTTGAATACTTTGGCTATGATAAACGGGGCTATGGTAAACTTGTCGCTGCATTTTTTATTCCCTGTTCCTGGTTTATGACGACACCCGATTCTCCCGCGCACATCCCGGTTTTTCAAGAGGATCTGACAGCACTCAAAGCCTGGATCAAGACGCAAGCACTGGAATTAGGTTTTTCTGATTGTGTCATTGCCAAACCGGATGCTCAAGCAGAATTACCACGTCTGCAGGAATATCTGGATCGTGGTTATCACGGCGATATGAAGTTTCTAGAAGAAAATCTGGAAAAACGCGCTGACCCCACCCTCCTCATTCCAAATACTCGCTCTGTAATCTGTGTCCGTATGGATTATCTGGTGGAAACACCTCAGCCAAGAAACGTCCCAGATGCACCAAATTCTGCAATTATTGCCCGCTACGCCCGTGGTCGCGACTATCATAAAACCATGCGTGGTCGACTCAAAATGCTAGCGGCGAAAGTTCGGGAAAAAATTGGTGATTTTGAATCACGTCCTTTTGCCGATTCTGCTCCCGTATTTGAAAAGTCTTTAGCAGAAAATGCCGGTATGGGCTGGACCGGCAAGCATACTTTACTCATTCACAAGAAATCTGGATCTTTCTTTGTCCTTGGTGAACTATTTACTTCACTGGATCTACCTTTTGATGAACCAGCCAGCAAACACTGTGGTTCTTGTACGGCCTGTATTGATATTTGCCCAACCCAGGCAATCGTTGAACCGTATATGCTGGACGCCCGGCGCTGTATTGCTTATCTGACCATTGAATATAAAGGCATTATTCCAGAAGAGTTACGCCGCGGTATTGGTAACCGGGTGTTTGGCTGTGATGATTGTCAGCTGATTTGCCCATGGAACAGCTTTGCCAAGACCACAAGCATTGCAGATTTTCAGCCACGACATGGGCTGGATCAGGCGAGTCTGCTGGATTTGTGGCAATGGGATGAAACTACTTTTTTAGCCTCGACTGAAGGTAGTCCGCTACGCCGTACCGGTTATCAAAGCTTTATGCGTAATATTGCTATTGGTTTAGGCAATGCCCCGTTTAACTCCGCTATTGTACAAGCCTTGCAAGACGCTCGTGCTCAGCATGATGACGTTGTACAGGTGCATATCGATTGGGCAATTCAGGAACAAGTCTTCAAATCCAGATAATTTTCTCTCTTTACCTGGTGTCACAGATTCCCTTCAAAGCCTTACACACCTGGTTTTCAGACTATGGCATAAATTTAAATAGTCTCAGCAATGAAATGGAGGGACGATGATGTCATCAAAAAATCCAAATCAAGAGTTACTGGAACAGCTGCAGAATGAACACCAGAATCAAATTCAGCAACAGCAGCAGCCTCAACAGCATGGGCCGATTAATTCGCCCAAGAACAATCAGCATGAACAGGATGAGCGGGTTTTAAATAAGCAGCATCGAGCAGATCTGCAAAATCAGAATATTCATGGCAATCACCGTGAATAGCAATCATCCGCCTTCAAACTCAATAAAGTCCTCCTAAGGAGGGCTTTATCATATGACCTTTAATCCTCTTTATTTTATCCAATCAGCATTAACCCCAAGCACGTAAATTAATTATTTTTGCTCTGGGTTAGAAGTACTCGCAAAATTATGTGCGGTAATGAGAATACCGTACTTTGCATTGAGATAGTCCCCGACCCGAATTTCATCTGCCCCATTGGCATGTTCAACTGTCAGGGTTTTGGAAATGGCATCATAGTGAAAAGTGTCATAACAATCCTGATGCAGACTGAGCCAATGCAGGGTATCGGCCAGATGAGCATCGACAATATAGGTGTCGGCTTGAAAGTCTTTGTGCATGAAATACCAGTAAAGCTTTTATTTACTGGTTATTTTAGCTGAGTACACAATTTTAAGCATAAAAAAGTGAGCTTATGCTCACTTTTCTCCTATTAAAGATTATTCTTTATTAACCCCGCATTTACGGCATTCCCGCTGTGTACCAATTTCTTCCATGTGCTGGTATTCATAAATATGCAAGCAGAATATTTTTTTTAAAAGCTGAAGCATTCTCAAACTCCTGTTTTTCATTATTAAAATACGCTTCTTTAGATTATTCATCCCGAATATCTATTTTTATTCTGGTAGAAATACTACCTAACTTACTTATAGCGATATTGAATGAAAATGTAAAATCTATTTCATGCTTTTTTTCAACTTTCCGATAAAGTTAAGTTTCAATTGATTCATGCTTTTAATTTGCACATGTAATTCACCTCGTCAATGTTACATCTAGAACAATCACAAGCATAAAAAAACCGATCGACATCCACTTTGGGCTTATAAATAGCGTTGAGAAGAAATCCGCAGGCTTGACTGAATAATTTAGCAACAGGTGTTGAATGTGCTGCTCATGATCCAGCGTCATCTTATGGTTTTCACAGCCTACTCCCATTTTTTGTCACCACAAAAGGCTGCATGTACTGGATAAAGATGATAACCATTGGTTCAGCCCCGACCGGCCTGAATGGCTCGGCTGGCACAATAAAATGAAGTACGATACCTCCCCAAGATGTTCACATCTAGATGAACAATATGAGGCAACGTACTTCATCCTCATACTTCTTCATCTTAAATATTTGATCACTTTTGAGTAGCTTTAAAACCAAATACTCCCCACTTCTGCATTCTTTTGTCGCTCTTTCGCTTGTTGATAAAAACGAATAAATGCCAAAGCAAATACCATCGCAATCAGATCAATCCACCACAAAGGCATATGGACTGAAGTGACCAAACTAATCATGAAGCTCACAGGCGCAAGCAAGCTTAAAATGATTGCAGTACTCATTAACAACTGAGGCAAGGCTTTCGTCGCACCCACCACAAAACTATAAACCAGACTGAAAATAAAAATCAGATAATAGCTATACACCAGCACATGATTGATACTTTCTAAGCCAAGATTACTTAAACTTCCCCATCGTCCAATTGCCATGCTTGCAACTACGGCAAGTACACACCCTAAACATGCACCAATGGTTAAATTTGCAATAAATCGGACATCTTTGCGTTGTGTTGGTAGAGGAAGCTGAGGATTTTTTTGACGTTTAATCCGTGATTCAATCCATAAAATATTGCCCGAATAAAATAAAAATGCGCCACCTATCCCAAAAATAAAATACAGCCAACGAGTAAAATCACCGCCATAATTACCAAAATGCAAACTAAACATGGAACGAATGACTTGATCCATGGCCGTTGCGTGGGTATTTAAATTATTGGTTCTATAGGGCTGAGTTTGATATGGATTAAAGATCATCACATCAAAGCGATCGCCACGTAACATTTGCTCTGAACTGTATAAATTGGCTCGTGCAGAAGCTTTACTCGGATGATCTAGGTTATTAAAGCTGATTGAACTGATTTCATAATCGGGTGCTTGACGCTGAATATGGGTAAAGATTTTTTCGACATTCAAAGGCTCTACTGGTTCAACGACTTTTACCGCAGGTGGACGAGCCGATAAAGGCTTGTCTTTAGATACTAAACCACCAATCGCATCATAAATGACATCGTGATAGGCAAATGAAATGACTGTGACACAAATTAAAATATGAAACGGTAGACTGGTGATGCCCACCACATTATGAGCATCGAGCCAAAAACGTTTTTTGTTTTTTCCGGTACGAATGGCGAAATAATCTTTCACCAAAGTGGGTAACAAGACGATTAAACCCGTCATCAAAGCCAAGAAATATAAAACCGCGACAATACCCATGACATACATGCCAACAGTGTGATCGCCTAATGAACCCGGAATACCCGCTGTTTCGTGCAGTTGCTCAATCAGCCAACCTAACTTAGATAAATTTTCCTGTTCAACCTGCAGAGTGCCATCGTTATTAAGTGTTGCGAGCATGGCACTTTGATGTAGATCAATGCCCTCTTCGCTACGTGCTGCTGCAGGCACCTTCCATTGCATGGGTGCATAATAGAACTCTTTCGATTCCACATTTAACTGAAAGCTTTTGAGTGTTTCTGGATACTCCGCCTGTACTTTCGACACTAAATCATTGTATTGCGTGGCTTGAATTGCACTTAATTTTTGTTCAGAAGGCGTCGCCCATTTGCTAATTTCATGTTGGAACATACTGAGTCCACCTGCCATAAAACAGATGAACAATAAAATGCCCGATGTAATGCCGACCCAGGTATGCAACTCTTTGGCATGACGGATAATATCGGTACGAACTTTCACAATTTTTAGCCTCGAATAGCAAATAAAATGCAATAAGCGAATACATTCAATCCGCTATAAATCAACACAGCTTGCCAGCCTTTAGGAATGAAATAAGCATAAAAACCAAAGGCAAATATAGCCAAGGCACAGACCACATACCCACCTGTGGCGCTAAGGCTTTATCGAGGTGATTAAGCCCCCAAAGCGTAATAAGCGATGCACAAGCAATAGCAAGACTTAAGCCTAAAACCCAGCCTGCAAGGCTTTTCGTCCACCAATCAGCTTGGATTTTTTGTTGAATCAGAAATTTCATTTGGAATATTTTTCTTAAATAATACAATGAATGGTGCCAATGACCATACGGTGAGCATGCTCATCAGCCACATAAAAATGGCGACAAGTTTCGGCACACTACACAGTAATAAAATGATTGAAAGCACAAGCAAAACATATCCGATCAGCCTCAGGTTTTTCGGCAAATGCTGTTTCAATAAGGTCTGATGATGATGACTGCAATACAGTATAAAACTGCCCAATAAACAGATGAAAACTGCAACGATTTTCACGAGAAACTCATCCTAAAGAGACATCTTTTTTTGATGTCAAAATATGAATCTGTTGATGTAAAAATGAGACAGGTGAATTTAAGCCTGTCTCAAACACATGTTTTATAAGTGGACTTCTTTATAATTAAAAATCGAAAGTTACACCTAATTTATAGGTACGGCCTGAACCCAAAGTTGTAAAGCCTGAGTTAAATACCCCAGCCCAATACTTTTCATCAGTGACGTTATCAATATTGGCACGGAAAGTCGTATCTACCCCGCCAAGATTGGTTGTGTATTTGGCGCCAATATCAAGTAATGTATAGTCAGGTAACTCTAAGGTATTAGTGTTATTTAAATACTGGTTATCAACATAGCTACCACGTGCATTCACACTGAAACCCTCGACAGGGAGTTTGTACTCAACTCCCAAACCTGCTGTAAACTCAGGCTGACCCTCAACTGTATTCCCGACAATATTCGCATTGGTATTTTTAGTATATTCCACATCAATATAGGCTAAGTTACCCCAAATAATCACATCATCTGTGACATTACCAGAGAAGCCATATTCAATACCTTTAGAACTAGTTTCACCACCATCCGTTGTGATTTGAATAATTTCACTATTTGAAGGGTTTGAATAATCAGAGGTAATGGTACTTGGTTTTTCAATTTGATAGGCTGCTAAAGTATGTAACCAAGACCCATGTTGATACTTCGCCCCAATTTCATATTGCTTGGTTTGAAATGGTGCAAACGTAGTTCCATTGTTGGCATCCAGAGGATTATTGACTGTACTACCTTGAGATAATCCTTCTACATAGCTGGTATAAAATGATAAATCATCACCGAATGGTTTCACCACAATACCCACACTTGGTGATACTTTATCTTCGCTATATTTCACGCCAGTTAATGGATTATTAATATCCATATCTTGGTAACGTACGCCTAAAATAAACTGTAATTTATCATCCAGTAGTTTGATTTGGTCTGTGAGTGAATAACTAATAAAATCATTATCAGCCTCTTTAAACATAGGTGGTGCATTTATAGGCATCGAGCCAGCATTGCTTGGGTTATAGAGGTTGGTTTGAAATGGCACTGCTGGAGAACCCTGACCTGTATGTTTTCTTGTCTCAACATTTAAATAATCTGCACGTAGGCCAACAACATGCTCAACAGAACCCGTATTAAAAGCACCTTCCAAACCAATATTGGCCGAAGTATTATTTTGTTTCAATTTCACATGATAGTACTGTGAGTTTGCATCACCTGCATCATTTTGCACAATCATACGTGTACCAAACAGGTGCCCTTGATACTTTTGCTCAACCGTACCCGCACCTGCAATCACTTTCAAATTATCAAGTAATTTATATTCACCTGAAAGACCGACATATTGTGCAGACTGTTTACCATGAATATTGGGGAAAAAATTACTACGACCATCAGGTGCATCAAGCACTTTACCTAATTGTGCAAAAGACACCATCGCAGGTGAGCCATCTTGACGTTTATCATCTGTTACATAAGCATCAAAATTAACTTTCGCTTTGTCAGTCGTCCAATCTAAACCGATTACAGCTGAAACATTTTCATCCTCCATACCATCAATGGTATGTTCACCTTGACCATAGTTCGCACTCACACGTGCACCAAACTCCTGATCTTGTCCAAAACGGCGTGCGACATCAAAACCGGACTTATAATAACCGCCCTCTTCAAAATTGGCAGTCACACGGGTTAACTCTTTATCGGCACGTTTGGTATTGGCAATAATCACCCCGCCAACACTCCCCCCCGGTGCCATACCTGCAACCAAAGCATTTGGACCTTTCAATACGGTAACTGAGCTTAAAATATCGGTTGAAACACGTCCTGTTGGTGCCATGCCATAAGCACCGTTTAAGTTATAGTCTTCCCAGTTAACATTAAAGCCACGAATATTAAAGTTTTCGTTTAAATGTCCCGTATTTGTTGTGGTACGAATACTTGGATCTGTTTTCAAGACATCCATCATGGTATGTGCATGGGCATCTTGAATGGCCTGTTCACTATAATTTCGAATGGTGAAAGGTGTATCTAGTACGTCTTTTTCACCTAAAATATTCAATGTTGCTTTCTTTTTCAGCTTTCCTGTGACATCAGTTTCTTGAGAGTCTGCTTTGACTACAATTGTCGGTAATGATACCGCTTCTTCAGCCATTGCAAAAAATGGAGATGAAGCTAGAGATAAAAATAATAGTTTTCTTTTCAAGATGATGCCCTGCTTAGCTATGATATTAATTTTGCAGGTATCATACACTCATTAAATGATAATGATTACTACCTATATAAACATTATTATTTAAATTACCTTTTATGATTTTTAAATTCACAGTTGAATTCGATTAAAGAACACACAAAACTCATTAAATAATCATTTTATTGCGGCAAACATAGATAGTTTTGAAAGGCTTTGTTGCATAAAGAATTAAAAATAGAGCTTTCCTAAGCTTCTCAAATTTGGGTGACAACTTGGGTATGAGGTCGACCTAATTCCATAAACTTATTTAAGACCGCCACACGTGCATAAATCTTATTGACTTGACTATCAAAATTCCTCGCACTAAGTTTCTCACCTGAGAAACACGGCTTCGTAAGATTCTCGACTAAACTGCATCGCTGATATCCAAACCACTTTTTCCAAATCGATTTTCCTAAACGTTTGACTGTTTTCAATAACTTATTTCTTTCTAAAGATCCTAGCTTTTTTGTCATGCCATGGTTTTACATTTTTTCTTGGTAGAATCACTGCATATGCTTGACGATCTGAAATAGGCTGTCGGCAGCATTTCGTGTCATAAGCGCCATCTGTATAAACTGAGTCAATTTTCTCGTCAGGTGGAATTTGTATAACTAAGTCTCCTAGTCCCTGTGAATCACTGACATTGTTCCTCGTGAGTTGTACAGCATGTATTTATAAGGTTTTAGCATCTATACCGAATGAAGCTTGCGCCACTGGCGACGATATTCAGGCTGATGTTTCTTATCTTTCTATTCGCCTTCACCTAAAAACTTCAGACCAGTTGAGTCTATGAGTAGATGCGGTCCATCACGACTTTTCTGGTAACTAATCACAATATCAATATGCTTTTGCCTTCTACGAAGGGTGGAATACGAATATCTCTGATATTCGTAGCTGTCTAACTTAAACCACAGAGTTGAATCAGGCTTTGAACAAAGCTTGTGACCATACGCAAAGAAAGTCGAAATAGAGATTTGATCATCAAAACAGCATTGAATTACTGTATCGGAATAGGATTGATTTCGTTCAGGCTTGCTTTGTGGCTGAGCATACTATTGAGTTTTGGGATCAAACCAAATGGATATATTTCCTCGACTGATTAAAGCTTGGTTATACGAGGACCAATTGGTTGTACGATAGATTTTAGATATTAGGCTTCTTCATTTGGAAATTATATTGCTGAAGAAGCCGTCAAGAACAGCTTTGTGTAACAAAGCCATTCTTGGCCTAAAATCTAATACTTTAAGAGCCTTGGGCATCTAGGACGTGATGATTTAAAACCCATTACGACAGGAAACGGTGCCAAATGGTGTTTAACTGATATTCGGAATTTGGTGGGGGTTTAACCCCCTCAATTTTTTTGAGTTCTACAATTTTTAAGAGTCTTACTCATTTCATGGATAGTCATAAATTTCATTAATATTGATAAGTTAATTACAGCAATTACAAACAAGATCGTGATTAACAATATTAAAGTGCTGATAGTATTAATTATATTTCCGGTACCATAAGAGGATAAAAACCAAGAAAAATTTGTCATCAAAAAGAATCCCAAACTCCCTGTAACCAGATAGAGAACACAGTAAGCTGCAGCTCTTTTTAGTAAATCGGCATTAGAGGGTAATCCCCCCTAAAAATAAAAGGATCTAAAAGTAGAATTTTCTCTTAAGATACAAGCAGGAGATTCTGCATGAAA
>CANQWW010000087.1 GCA_947627655.1 uncultured Acinetobacter sp.
AACGTTGGCATCAACCACACGTTTTACAGCAACAAGAGCCTTCATGTAATCCTCGGCTGTTTTAGCAAATGTAAATATTTAGAAAAGTTATAATAACTCTTCACTTAAATTTTTTTAGGTGCCCTATCTTGCAATGCGTACGGCATTTCGGTCAAGTCACAATTCAACAATCCGGTGTAAAAATGCGTAATTTTCCTTGAACGTAGCGTTCACACTTCGCAATTTGATATTTATACAGCATAAATCAGCATCATTTTGTTTAAATTTTAAGTATTGATTTATAATATTTTTTTATTTGATTATAGACATCAAAAGATTTGATTGATTAGAGTTCCGTCATACTGAATATGCAACTCTAGCCTGCTGAGTCACCTCTATTGACTCATATTTGAATTTGTCATTTCTGACATAAAACAAACTTATGACGACTGAACAGAAAATTCATCAGGATTTACCCGGTTTTTATGCAGAATAACTGTAAGTAAAAATGTCGAAATAGCTGAGAATAAAAAAGCACGTGATTAATAACGTGCTTTTAAGTACAACAGTTGGATACTAATACGATTGCTAATTAATAATTAACCACGATGCAGCCAATGCCAGCAAACCGCCTGAGCCGCCATCAATCCACTTTTGCTTGCGTTCATCAATCTGAGCGGAACGAGTGATTCGGGAAAACAGAAGGCTTAAACTACAGTACACCACAAAGATCATTCCAATAAAGCTCAAGGAAAGAATCAAACCTTGGCTCACTGTGTTTCCACTTTTATCAATGAATTGTGGCAGAATCGCAAAGTAAATCAGCATGCCTTTGGGATTAAGCAAGGCGGTAAAGAAACCTTTTCTAATCGGATTAGAGGCTGACTTTCTTTCAATCACTAGGGTATTTTTACTCAATACAGACTTTAATAGACCAAAGGCTAAATACAACAGATAAGCGATTCCCAACCAACGAATGGTTTCAAATAACACCGGAAAAGAAACGATAATCGCCGCAATTCCTAAGGCCACCAAGACCGAATGCACCAAATAGCCTGAACATACGCCAATCGTGGCCATCATGCCTGCTTTTGCATCTTTACCCATCACCTGAGACAGGATAAACAGCATATCTGGTCCGGGTGTAAAAATCAGGGGCAGCACGGTCAGTGCAAAGAGTACAAATACAGACATTTCCTTTTCCTTTGTTCATGTCGGAAAGTGCATTCAGTATCTGCGATTTTTTACAAAATAGGATTTCAATTTATTTTATAATAGGTTTAATTTTTAGAATTTAATTCTATTTTATGAAAATATCTTCCAAGTCTATTCGAATAAAGCTCGATCGTATTGATAAAAGTATCATTCAGCATCTGCAAGCCAATGGCCGGATGCAGAATAATGATCTGGCACGTGAAATTGGTTTATCGCCTTCTTCCTGTCTGCGTCGGGTCAAATTACTGGAAGATGCCGGTGTTATTCAAAGCTATACCACCATTGTCGATCAGCAAAAAATCGGCTTTCAACTGATTTTATTTTCACGGATCTGGTTGGTGGGACAGGACGCTGAGACGATTGATAAATTTATTGAAGCGATGAAGGAGCTGCCGCAAGTAATGGAGTGCTATATTATTCTTGGGGAAAGTGATGCCATGCTAAAAGTCGTGGTTCCAGACCTGGAAAGTTACCGTAAATTCCAGTCCACACATTTGACCAAAAAGAATGGTATCACCAGTGTCAAAACGGATTTACCCAGTCAGATTATCAAACAGAGTTTTCAGCTTCCTCTGGATGATCTATAAAATTCATCCAGCAAAAAAGGACGTATATCAACGTCCTTTTTTAAAATCACCTTACCATCACATTAAAGCGAGATACGGCTGTCTAGAAAATCACGATGCACATGGCTCAGATCAATCAACGCATAGGATTTCAGCTCAAAGATTTCCCAGATCTCAATCGCATCTTCCTTTAGATCAACGGCTTTCGTTGTCTGTGTACTAGTTTGCCATTGCAGGTCGGAAATCCAGATATAATATTGATCTGTCTGAGGATGATAAGCCTGTACTTTGCCATTGCCATTAATGCCTTGCACATAGGCGCCTTCTGGTAAGGAAGCCTCTAGATGAGGCAAGCTGATTTCCACAAAATGTTTAATCTGACGCAAGCCATAGCCCGCAAAGATTTCCTTTTGCGCCTCGGTTAGCTGTTCATACTTTTGTTGCATATCTGCAATAATCTCTGTACTCATTTGATTTCAGCCCTGTGGTACTGAACCCTGTTCAGCCCGACCTTGTTCTTTGGTTTAAATCTATTCTATGCTTATACCTGATTTTTTATTATACGCGTATACGACAATGGTGAAATATTCTTCACAGTCATTTTACTCCCCCCTTGAGTATAAACATTGATTATGAAATTTTTATGCCAAATTGACAGTGATTACGAGTTTTTATCTGCAAAATTTTTAGTCGCTTTTTGACTTTTGCTGTGCCCGTGGATGTGCCTGATCATAAATCTGCGCCAGATGATCAAAATCGACATGGGTATAAATCTGGGTAGTGGTCAGATTACTGTGTCCGAGCATTTCTTGCACGGCACGCAAGTCACGGCTGTTGGAAAGCATATGACTGGCAAAACAGTGACGTAATAAGTGAGGATGCAAGTCTACATTTACCCCTGCACGTTGTGCCTGTAATTTTACCCGATTTTCAATCTGCCTTGCGCCCAGTGGATTGCCTTTTTGGGTGATAAAAACATGTGCTTCTGGAACAAAGTCTCCATTCCAGCGCGGGTAAACCTGCAACCAGACCATAAGGCTGTCTTTAGCCTTAGAACCAAACGGTACGATCCGGGTTTTATTACCTTTACCGGTGATCCTTAATAGCTGGCGACTGAAATCAATATCTTTAATTCTCAGCTCTTGAATTTCAGCCAGACGTAAACCACTCGAATACAGCAGCTCAAGTATGGTTTTATCACGCAGCCACATTTGTTCAGCAACGTCTCCTTCTGGCGCGGCTTGATCCAGAATTTGATTGATTGTTTCAATATCAACCATACCGGGTAAAGGCCGGGATTGCCGTTTTAATTGAAAATCATCTGCAGGATTAAAACTGAGATAGTTTGCCTGCTCAGCCCACTTCATGAATTGACGGATTGAGGACAGCATGCGCTGCAAGCTGCTCGAGCTTAAGCCCTGCTGTTCAACCTTTTCTGCCATAAACTGGCGCAAATCAGTTGCCTCCACATCAGCTAAAGCCAGTGAATTTCGCTGGCAAAAACTCAGGAAATCAGCAACATCGCGCTCATAGGCTTGCAAGGTATGTTTAGACTGGTTCTGGATTTCACGTTCTTTGAGCCAGATCAGTAATAATTCATTGGGATGCATATTCAACATCCTTTAATTGTTTTAAGAAGGGTTGTATATGCTGACCCACCTGCTCGGCATGAGAAGATGCAAATAGATGATCTCCGCCTTGAATTACATGTAATCGAGCAGTCTCAAACACTTCGGCCAGATATTCCCCCACAGCAATAGTACTTTGATTTGGGCCAGCTGCTCGGCACTTTGATTTGGGCCAGCTGCTCGGCTGAAAATTCTGTTTGGTCTGTGACAAACCAGTCAGGTACGTGTTGATACTGTTCACGATAATCAGTACGCCAGTCTGTACAGCCATAAGGTTGTAAATTTAGACCACCTGAAGTGGCAATCAAGACCAGTGCTTTGACTTTTTCAGGCTGACTCAATGCCAAGCCAACGGCAAGAACACCTCCCATAGACTGGGCAATCAAGATCGAATCATCTGCTATCTGAGCGGATAGATAGTGCTGTAAATCAGCCAGACTCTGTATTTCAGGTTTTGGGGCCAGTCCATCAAAACCGGGATAGGCCACGACTTGATAGTGTTCAGGTTTAAGATAGCCGATCAAAGGTTGCCAGAAATTCCGGCTTCCGGATGCTCCAGGCAGAAATACAAGCGGATTCATTTCAGTCATTTCTGGAATATATTCAGGTTATCCTAGCATAAAAAAAGCACCATTCTGGAATGGTGCTTTTTAAGTATTCAGTATGAATTAGCTTTGGAAATAACGCAGGTCAAGTCGACCTTCATAGACGGTTGCAGTGGGACCTGTCATCCAGACCACATCGCCCTCGACCCATTCAATCTGCAGCTTACCGCCCGCGAGCTCAATCTCGACATTATTGGCAAGCAGGCCACGGCGCATACCCGATACAGCTGCTGCACAGGCACCTGTGCCACAAGCTAGAGTTTCGCCCACACCGCGTTCAAACACACGCAAACGGGCATGTTTTTCATCGATGATCTGCATAAAACCGGCATTGACGCGTTGTGGAAAACGTTCATGTGATTCCACTTGAGGACCAATTCGTGCTACATCCGTATTGATCACATCAGATACCACCGCCACCGCATGCGGGTTGCCCATGTTCACTACATCAATGATCAGCTTTTCATCACCTGCCAGATCAAGATCATAGAGTTGCTCCGGCTCATCAGCCAGGAATGGGATTTCCTGTGGCAGGAACTTTGGATAACCCATATTGACCCGTACCCAACCATTGGCACCCAATTCCGGCTCGACAATACCCGATTTGGTTTGCACCTTGATTTTGGTTTTACTGGTCAAATGATGCTCATGCACAAAGCGGGCAAAACAGCGTACGCCATTGCCACACTGCTCTACTTCCGAACCATCGGCATTAAAAATACGGTATTTAAAATCTGCACTTGGAATATCAGGCGGTTCTACAATCAAGAGCTGATCGAAACCCACCCCAAAATTACGATTGGCCAGACGCTGAATGGTCATTGTGTCCAGGTAAGCACGCTGGCTGATCAGGTCAACCACCATAAAGTCGTTGCCCAGACCATGCATTTTGGTAAATTCAAGTAACATTCACCCGTCTCCTTAAGGCAATAAACGCTCACGTTCCCACAGCGATTCGATGCTTTCGCGTTCACGAATCAGGTGTGCCTGTTCGCCATCGACCATAACTTCAGCTGCACGGCCACGGCTGTTGTAATTTGAGCTCATCACGAAACCATAAGCGCCGGCACCGAGGACTGCCAGCACATCATTTTCCTGAAGAGCAAGCTGACGCTCTTTACCCAAAAAGTCACCAGTTTCACAGATGGCACCCACCACATCCCATTCTTGGCTTTCTACATCGCTACGCGGTGTTACCGGCTGGATATCCATCCAAGCTTCATATAAAGCCGGACGAATCAGGTCATTCATCGCAGCATCAATGATGGCAAAGTTACGATGATTGGTCGGTTTTAACAGATCTACTTTGGTCAGCAGTGCGCCCGCATTGGCTGAAATACTACGACCTGGTTCCATATAAACTTTCAAGCCCAGTTTTTCTAAAGCCGGACGCAATGCATTGGCATATTCAGCGACCGAAGGCGGTGTTTCATCCTTATAGGTCACCCCTAAACCACCGCCAATATCGATGTGTTTAAGTGTAATACCGAGTTCTTTTAACTGGTCGATCATGACAATGACACGATCTAGTGCATCAACAAAGGGCTGAGTTTCAGTCAGTTGTGAACCGATATGACAGTCAATGCCGACCACGTCCAGATTTGGCAAAGATGCTGCATATTGATAGGTTTCAAAAACGCTATCCGATGGAATACCAAATTTATTTTCTTTCAAGCCTGTAGAAATATAAGGATGGGTCTTGGCATCGACATCCGGATTAACACGCAATGAAATCGGCGCTTTTACCCCAAGCTCTGCGGCGACGTTCTGGATACGGTCCAGCTCCGCATAGGATTCTACATTAAAGCAGGCAATCCCGACTTCGAGCGCTTTTTTGATATCTGCTTCAGATTTACCCAAGCCAGAGAACACGATTTTTGCCGGATCTCCACCCGCTTTTAATACACGCGCCAACTCACCACCGGTCACGATATCAAAACCGGCACCCTGCTTGGCCAGTACATTCAATACCGCAAGATTGGAGTTTGACTTCACAGCGAAGCAGATCTGATGATCGATAAAGTCAAATGCACGATCCATATCCAGATAATGCTTTTCAAAAGTCGCTTTTGAATACACATAAAGTGGTGTGCCAAATTGCTCTGCCAGCTGTTGTAATGAACACTGCTCGGCATGCAATACCCCATTAATGCGGGTGAAACTCATAAAGATATCCTTGCTTTAAGTTAAGGTGTGGTCGTGGTATTGGATGATTGTGGAGCTGCAAACTGCTGTTGTACAGGTGCCTCCTGTTGTTCATCAGCGGTTGGGGATTCGGCTTCGGTATTTTTGTATAACAAATACTTGGCACGTTTATCGTAATCCGGGTCATTCGGCAAGTGCAATGCACCCGACTGCCCACAAGCTGCTAAAGCAAGACTTGTCGCTAAGATACTGATGTAGCAAATGACTTGGCGCATCTGACCACCTAATTGAATAGTTTCGATGAAGTATAACGCGATCACTCGCGATGACCAAAGCGTTAACCGCTAGAGAGTATCTGGAGCGAAAAAAAAACGCCAGCAGATCGCTGACGTTTTTATTGATATGGATTATTTGTGTTTCTGTTTATAAAAACCTAAATAGCTCACAATCAGCAGAATAAACCACAGTGGACTGACCAGCAGCGCACGACGGGTATCATCTTCTAATGCCAATACGCCAATCATCGCGACAAAGAAAATAATTACGATCCAGCAGGTCACCAGTCCACCCGGCAACTTGAATACCGATTGGGCATGGAGTTCTGGGCGGGTACGGTAATACACCATATAACTCCAGATGATCATCAACCAGACACAGATAAACAGGACGGTGGACAACGTTGTCGCCAGCGTAAAGGCTTCAACTGTATTGGGTACAAAGTACTGCAGCGCTGCGCCCAGCAGCAAACACACTGCCGAGAAATATAGGGCATTGGCTGGAACCGCACGTGAGTTCAGATGACCAAAAGCTTTCGGTGCCTGTTCTTCACGTGACAGACCAAATAGCATCCGGCTGGTCGAGAACACACCACTGTTCATCGATGACATCACTGATGACAGGACCACCAGATTCATAATAATCGCTGCAGCTGCAATACCAGCCTGACTAAACAGGTTCACGAAGGGTGACACATGTGGATCAATCTGGTCCCACGGCGTGACCGACATTACAATCACAAGTGCAAGCACATAGAAGATGATGATCCGGATCGGAATCGAGTTCACTGCTTTCGGTAAGTTATGCTCTGGATCTTTGGTTTCCGCAGCCGTAGTACCGACCAGCTCCACGCCCACAAACGCAAAGATTGCGATCTGGAAACCTGCTAGAAAGCCCATGGCACCTGTCGGAAACAAGCCACCATGATCCCAGAGATGGGTAAATGATGCCACTGTCCCTACGTCATTGCTAAAGCCGGTAAAAATCATCCATAGACCCACACCAATCAAGACGACAATTGCGATAATCTTGATCAGGGCAAACCAGAACTCCATTTCGCCAAACAGTTTCACTGTCACCAGATTCAGCCCCATAATAAAGACAATCGAGGCAACACTGATCAGCACCCCTTCACCTGGGGTAAAGGGCAGTCCATTATTAAAGAACTGTAAATAATAAATAATGGCAGAGAGATCGGCGATCCCTATCGTGATCCAGCACAGCCAATAGGTCCAGCCAACAAAATAGCCAGCCCACGGACCAATCAGATCAGTACTGAAATCAATAAATGATTTATATTGTAAATTTGACAGCAATAACTCGCCCAATGCTCGCATCACAAGAAAAACCATGAAACCGATGACCATATAGATCACCAGAATCGAGGGTCCTGCCAAACTAATGGTTTTACCCGAGCCCATAAACAGGCCTGTTCCAATTGCTCCTCCAATCGCAATTAACTGCAGGTGTCGATTGGATAAACTACGCTGCAGTTCGCCGTTTTCGGACGACGAACCGGTATTGTGACCTGACATTATTTTCAACTTTGATGTCTAATCGCGACAAATTAACGCAAAAATCAGCGAATACAAAAAGAAAAAGTGCATCATTTGTATTTTCCACTTAATCCCAAAAGTTGATTCATTTTTCTTATATCGTAAATGAGTTATTTTTAACCACCTGTCTGACCGATATTTTTCGAGCAAATTTATTGTAAAAATTCTCAATCTGTGCAAAAAATAAACCTGTATAAATATGATATGCAGCACTTAGGATGAGTCGCTCTGGCATGTGAATTGCTTGATTAAAATTAAGTGAAATTGAAATTAATATAGGATCAATAAGAAGAACTTTATGCAAAATTTACAAAGTATCATGGAAACCCTGAGTGGTTGGGTCTGGGGTCCCTATATGCTGGTACTGATTGTCGGTACTGGTGTGTTTCTCACCTTCCGCCTGCTGTTCTGGCAATTCCGCATGTTGCCGCTCGCCCTTAAACAGGTGTTTGGTAAACATCCCTCCCACGAAGGTGATATTTCCCAGTTTAGTTCACTGATGACCGCGCTGTCTGCCACCATCGGTACCGGTAATATTGCGGGTGTGGCAACCGCCTGTGTGCTAGGCGGACCAGGTGCCGTGTTCTGGATGTGGATGACAGCCCTCTTCGGGATGGCAACTAAATATGGTGAAGGTGTACTGGCCGTCAAATACCGGGTTAAAAATGAACGCGGTGAAATGTCGGGTGGTCCGATGTATTACATCGAACGTGGTCTGAAATGGAAATGGCTGGCGCTGATCTTTGCCTTCTTTGGTGCAGTTGCTTCCTTTGGTATCGGCAGCTCGGTGCAGTCGAATACTGTAGCCCTCGCAGTTGAAAATGGTTTTGGTCTTGAAACCTGGATCACAGGTGTACTCATTACTGCCTTGTCGGCCTTGGTAATTCTGGGCGGGATTAAATCCATTGCCAGAGCTTCTTCCTTTATTGTCCCGATTATGGCCATTGGCTATGTGGCAGGTGGCTTGATCATCATTTTCAATAACCTGGAACTGGTTGGGCCTGCCTTGAAAATGATCTTTACCTATGCTTTTACCGGTGAAGCGGCAGTTGGTGGTGCGATTGGTGCTGCGATTCGTTACGGTGTTGCGCGTGGTGTATTCTCGAATGAAGCAGGTATGGGTTCTGCACCGATCGCCGCTGCTGCTGCAAAAACTGATCACCCGGCGCGTCAAGGTCTGGTCTCCATGACCGGTACTTTTATTGATACGATTATCGTCTGTTCGATTACCGGTATTGTACTGGTGATGGGCTTTATCATGGCGGGTAATGACTTTGGTGAGCAAACTGGTGCAGTTCTCACTATCGGTGTATTTGACAAGCTATTACCAGGTATTGGTGGCTGGGTGGTGACTTTCGGTATTATCTTCTTTGCTTACTCGACTATCCTGGGCTGGAGCTACTACGGCGAAAAATGTGCGACCTACCTGCTCGGTGAAAATTTTGTCCTGCCTTATCGTATTCTTTATATTCTTTCAGTCTTTATCGGCTGTATTGCAACGCTGGATCTGGTTTGGTTATTTGCCGATACCTTCAATGGTTTAATGGCGATTCCAAACTTGATCGGCTTATTATTGCTTTCCGGCGTCATTGCCAAAGAATCGAAAGACTTTATTGCACGACGTAAGTCAGGTGAGCTGTATTAATCAAACTGCTTACTCGATATAAAAAAGCCACTTTCAGAGTGGCTTTTTTATAGTCGTTTTTTATCACCAACTCAATTTAGACGACCAGAAAATTCATCGGTATCATACTCGGGATGCAAATTGAGAAACTCCTCACGATCCGCTTCAATCTCTAACGCAGTTTCCAGAGAAAGAACAAAGAACAGAACGCCTGGAATTTTCATATTTCCCTCAGTATCTTCCAGATGCTCACTCACTACCTGATAGCTCGGATTGGCAGCATCGAATGGCACATCAATATAGAGATCTCCTGAGTAGCTTTCAATCACCCCGGGCTGCTCGATTCCCATACATGGTGCAAAGGCAATCTGTCGCTGCTGCAACCATTCCATTAAGTTCTGGCGCAGGTGGTATGATTCAGCCTCTGCATTTTCATGTTCATAATTTTCAAAATGTACAAATAATACATCACGGTTTTTTTCACGTGCGATTGCATCAATATGTTGCATAAGTTGGGGCATGTCCGGTTTCCTGTGGCCGTGATGACTTCAGCCATTATAAGCACTATTTCATTTTCATACAGACTCACGTTCTGCTACACGTCATAAACTGACTTATAACAGCGAATTTTTCAGGCAGAGGTCTTGGTTTTCGGTGACATTCACCGCTATGCTGTAGCCCAATTCCCAGTCTGGCTTGTCGGAAATTATGGCTAAAGCAAAAAGTGTCTATCGTTGTGAGCAATGTGGTGCAGATCATCCTAAATGGTCAGGTCAGTGTGCTGAATGTGGTGAATGGAACAGCTTACTGGAAGTCAACATTGCACCTGCGGTCAGTCACCGCGCTCAGCCTAAAACTGGCGGCTATGCCGGTCAAGCCGCTGCCATTACGACCCTGAATAAAGTTTCTGTTTCTCATGAAAGTCGTATGCCAACAGGTATAGGCGAGTTTGACCGCGTGTTGGGTGGTGGTCTGGTGACAGGTTCCGTGGTATTGATCGGCGGTGATCCCGGGATTGGTAAATCGACCATCCTGCTACAAACGGCGACCTATATGGCTGCGGGGAATAGTTCTGCCCTCTACGTGACAGGTGAAGAGTCTTTATCTCAGGTGGCTTTACGTGCGCAGCGTCTGGACTTGCCCACTGAACACCTGAAAGTCATGGCGGAAACTTGTGTCGAGCGCATTTGTGAAGTGCTGGCTCAAGAACGTCCTGCGGTGGCCATTCTGGACTCAATTCAGACCCTGTATACCGAAACCTTACAGTCGGCACCGGGCGGAGTATCCCAGATTCGTGAGTCTGCGGCCCTCCTCACCCGTTTCGCTAAAAACAGTGGCACCGCGCTGTTTATTGTCGGTCATGTGACCAAAGAAGGCGCCTTGGCCGGTCCACGGGTACTGGAACATATGGTCGACTGTGTACTGTATTTTGAAGGTCAGTCCGATTCACGTTACCGGATGATCCGTGCCGTAAAAAACCGTTTCGGTG
>CANQWW010000088.1 GCA_947627655.1 uncultured Acinetobacter sp.
CATCTGCCCCCATGGTGCCGCGCAAAGTATTGGCAATATTCCAGAGTTGTTTTTGTAGCTGTTGCAGTTGCACCTGAGTCATTATTATGAAAGTCCAAATCAGTAAATCATTAATAAAGTGATTTTACCTAAAATTCTAAATCATGCAGCAGCAACTAGGTGAAAAGTGAGATATTTTTCACATGTTCGTATAATCTGACTGTATAGAGCAATCGGATCAGCCAAGATTCAAAATTTGTACCTTCCTGGTCTAGGATATACTCGACTGTGTCGGTATTGAATATCATCTGAAAACTGAATGAAATCGCCAGCGAATGGGTACAAATAAGGAAAAATATGGGCTTTAGATTTCGTAAGAGTATTAAACTCTTCCCTGGTTTTAAAATTAATCTGACCCATAAAGGCATCAGCAGTGCCACGCTTGGCAAACCGGGTGCGTCAGTCAATATCGGTAAAAAAGGGACTCGCACCAGCGTCGGTATCCCAGGAACAGGAGTTTCCTACTCCAAACATCGACCTTACACTAAGAAAGCCAATCCCCCACAGCAATCTACGCAGCAACCACCAGTATTCAACCCAGTGAACACGACACAGTCCAAATCAAAGCTCTGGCTTTGGATCGCTTTTGGGGTGTTATGTTTTATGATTGGGGCGATCATTTTTTAGCAGTTTTGAGAGATTGATGAGCTATAAACGATATTTTTTGAGCTAAAATTTCACTGGATGAGTTTATCCCCTCTAAACTTGATCTGATAACTCAATCAGAATGGTTCCATTGAATCTAAATGAATAAAAATCAGGCTCATGCTTGCATATCGATCTACTTCACAAAGAATACTTTGACCAAAAATAGTCTTATAAACACGTTATTTTGATTAAAAATTTGTATTCAATTTTGAGCAAAAAAAAAATTAAATCCGTTTCTCATAAAAAAAAGCCCACTGAGGGATCAATGGGCAAAACTAAGGACCTTGGAAGGTCATATAGAAACTACAGCTAGCTTCTACTGATGAGTGTGCACTGAATTCCAATCAGCTACAGTGGCTAAACATATCAATGATTATTCACCTGAATAATCATTCATATCTATGAATAAAAAAGTCTATCTGTAGCTGAATAGCGTCACTCTCCGAACAAATCTGCTCTGATCTCTTCCAGGCTGAGATCTGATTTCAACCGGTTACAGAGTGGATGAACAAGCTGGCCATTGTCGAGCACCCCCTGCCCACCGACTGCTTTGGCAATACGATGATCCGACTCTGTTGAATCCAGATAAATCAATCCATCGCAAATCGGGCAGAAATTATGATTACCTACCAGGAAATTGTGCTTGATCAAACTCTTGGTCAAGGTTGAAAAGGCTTTGGGTTTTGATCGAGATGCTGGACTGATCGAATTGACGTATTCAACAACATCGTTGACCACAGCAGGATCATATTTCCCCAGAAAACTTTCGACATAAAACTCGTTAAAGTTAATGTACTTAAAGGCTTTAGACATCGACAAGATAAAAGTGTTTACACAGTCCTGATCTTCAAAATTAACCTCAATTTTTAAACTCAGACAGATAAAAGCTTTATACACGGTTTGCAAGCGATCATAACCTTTAATACCACTGCCAAACTTGCCCACGGTCTCAGTTGTTGCCACTGGAAAATTAGCAATCAAAAACTCAACGCCACGGCGTACACGGGTAAATTCTTTAAAGGTAATGGTTCGCTGATTGATCTGCATAATGTTGTGATGCATCTCAAAAACAATTCCAAACCACGCCAGAAACGAGGTGATTTGAAAGCGTTTATCCTTGTAGAAATATAGGAAAGGATGCAGACCCAGACTTGGAATCCCCACCGCTTTAACCGGTGTTGCCATTCTGCACAGGATGGTAAACAGGTGGGACATCAGCTTTTCCACGCGCTCACCCTGATCCAGCCCCATCATGTTATGAATCTGATCACCTTCGATGATATTCATCAATTCGTTGACCAGCCCGATCTTTTTGCCATGGCTCAGATCGTTGTTGGGTAACATCGTAGAGAAAAGCAGTTGATAAATCTTCTCTCCCAACTCAATGACCTCGTTTAAACGAGCATAGCGCAGCTCTTCCAGGTTGCTTCTATTATCATTGATATAACAGCAGGCATAGATTGCATAATAGGCATCAGTACCACGGCTTCTGAGATGATATTCTTCATACTTATCCAGACGTTTGGTATCTGAGTTAATCGATTGAAAGACACGTCTCGCCTCTTCAGGAGTGCCAAGTACCTGCCTAAAACTGATTTGGATATCTTCTAGCTTCGCCTTTTGTGCTGCAAATTGAGGATCAGAACAAATTTTTTGAAAATCAGCCAAATCACCGAGTTGAGTGCGGATATAACGAATATCTTCTTTCTGCTCGTCATTGAAATTAGGCGCTTGGCTCACTTGTTCATCGGCAAAATAGCGGTTGATCCATGCATAAATGCTGGAAATACGGTGTGCACCGTCGATGATGTAGATGTTGTTTTTGATGTCTTTCCAATACAGAACACACAAATTGATATTTTGGTCTTCTGTACAATCCTTAATGAATTTAGCAATTTCTTGCACACTCCAGTATTCAGTGGAACGCTGGTTATCCGCTTTAAATAAACATTTAAGGATTTGATGTCGTGCAAAATCAGTTAAGGTCACTTCAAAATTGTCTCTCTCCTTAAAAGGAGACATTTCTTCCAGTGACATGACTTTACGCTGAATAATGTTGGTGAGTAAGCGTGTTGGACCCATTTTTATTTTCTCTAGACAGCACTTTCCCGTATCTCGACCAATGCGAAATCGAAAGTAGATTGAGTTGAATTAGATAAATGCGATGAACGACACAACCATCAGGATGTGGTGAGTCCAGGCAAAAAAACTGACAGAGAAATGGGGTTTTTTAAGGTGATATTTTTCATATTGCAATCTCGTTGATCAATGTGAAATTTACCAACATCTTTTCCACGAGATGGTGGCAAACCAAATAGGGGTGGAAATACCGCTCAACGAAACGGCCAGTCATAGACTGCCCTACCTGGCCTGCCATAGAGAGCAGTGCCATGTAGACACAAAAGAGCCACCCAAAGTGACCCTTTAGTACGTTGAGATGCAGGTTTCCACGCCTGGTTACAGATTTTGCTGTAACGCGGCTATCATATTTCTATATTTTGTTTTGGTCAAACAAAACCAGATTTTTTAATGCTTAAAAAAAGAGGATTGGCGGATTCCCAGGCCTTTGCTTGGCAAATCAGATTTTGACAAAGCAAAGGCCTGGGCCCCTTAGATTGAACGATATACGCTTAGGCTATTCACACAAAGAAGGATGCTGTACGGCTTCTAGTAGCAAATCAAACGCAAGGAATGAGGTGATATTTTTTTTGCTTTGTTGATCCATAAAATACACCTGAATCTCACGGCTTTTTTCCGTGAGATCAACCGGATAGTTATCACACTGCAATTGCACATCTTCCGGTAACAACAGCCGCATCCCCTCAATAAATGCCTGCATATCCCAATCCATTTTTGGCTTTTTTTCGGCATCAAGACGACATTGAAAACAAAACTTGTTTCTTCTGAGTTTGCCATGCTCAATCAAAACCGTTAAAGCCGACAGCACTTTCTGCTCCTTTAAAAGATCTTTCAATGCCGTAAATGGCTGTAGGGTCTTTGGCTTCACCTGGCTGTTGATCTGTAGGTCATAAAGCTTGCGTAAATTATTGTCCTGACTCGATACTTCACGATCCAGATTCCAGTCTGACTGTTGGAATCGACGGACTTGCCATTTTACAGCCAGCCAAAGCGCACGCTTAACCCAAATATGTAGGTGATCCGCTGTATCAGATGCTTGATTTTCTACATCTTGATCTGTATTGAGATACTGGTAGATAACCCTGTAAGACAATGGCTTCAGCTCGAATTGCATTTTGGGTATTGGATACGGTTGTACCTTATGATCAATACCCAACACTTCACCATCAGGCTTAAATCCCTGTCGGTATTTGTGGTCACGATTCAGATCAACTACTTCTGTTGCTTTACGATTGAAATACATATTGAAAATAGAGGGATGAACCTCGCAGGGCGTATCATAAATTCGATCAATCGCCAGCAGATCCAGAGTATGCAGGTAGTGAGAGGCCGTTTGTTCAATCGAACTATGCCCCATCCAGTCGGCCAGTAAACGCCATTTATGCTGGATCACTGCTTCATGCTTCATCGCTGCTTCTCCGAACAGATGTTTCCGCATCGAGTTGGCTTGCTTCCAATTGTAGTCGGTATAGGTCATCACCATTTTTTTGGACCCCAACCAGGCAATTGCCAGGTGATTGGCAGCACTATGACGGAAACTGTGAAACGTATAGCCATGATCTGGGCCGATGATTTCATCAAACAGCAGTCGGGTCATTTGGGTGATATACGTCTCACTGAGGACTTCTCCGCCAATCTCAAAAACCAGCTGCCTGTTCGCCTCCTTGTTATTCGGCTGCTGTAAACAATGCAACAGATAACGTTTCACTGCTTGCAGTTCATCATCCAGTAACACTGCATTCAGGTCGAGTTGACGCTGTGCATTTTGGCTTTTCAATCGTCGATAAACATTGTTTTTTAAGCTGATGCGAATAGCGACCTCTGAATGAAGTGGGTCATCTTTCCACAGCAGTTGCGGACAAATAATTTCCCCCAGGGTCAAGCAGCGGATTTCATTGAGGCGACATCCCAAACGATAGGCCAGCACGTACATCAGTAACAACAGTCGCAGATGGACTTTTTCTTTTTCAGTCGAACAGGTCTCTATTTTCTGGATGACCCGTTGTTTGAATTGATTAAATAACCGTGGACTGATGAGTTTGGCCTGGCAGAACTGGATACGCTGAAAATCAGGGTATTGAAAGCTGTCGACTGCGGGTACACCGCCCTTATATTTTTCCTGACAAAAGGCATGAAAATCTTTTAATCGATCCAAGGCAAACTTTGCCCGTCCCTGAGTACGCATGTTTGTCGATTCACGCTGTGCTTCAGCACGTTCATCGATGCCGTTCAGGATAGAAGCATACAATTGCTCATAGTCCTCGGCATTCATCTGTTGCAGATCATCGTCATACAAATAGAGATGAAAGAAATAATCTTTCGCAAAACTGTTCAGATAACGTTTGATGCTACTCAATTTGACGTTTCTTCTTTGCAGATGAAAGATCCAGGCCAACAGTCTCAACTGTGCTTCAATGAGGTTTTTTTCTTTGTAATTGTCACCCGCTAAAGCATTCTTCTTTTCCTGCAGTCGGGTTCGGATGTTGCGCCATTGCTGAAACTGCTGCTGATGGCGTTGTCTTTGGTTTTGCTGATCTTGTTCTGCCTGGCCTCGTTCCTTTTCAAAAAACTCCAACTCAAATGGTATCTCTTTCAGTTGCTGATGGGCCGTAATGGCCAGAGCTTTGGCTTGCTCAGTCTCTAACGGCAGGAGCTTATGTTGTTTAGAACGATCATCCGCGGATATCAACGGATTGAACCAGGAAATCCCCTGGTCAGTTGAGGTTAAAGACACGGTTTTCAGGTGATTGCGTAACACCTCACTTAAACACATGTCCAGACTCAAGTCGGGATGGATTTCCAGAGCTAGATTGACATGCTGAAAGGGTTTGAGTGCCGTAATCTCCAGGAATTCCTGATCCTGGCATCGCAATAGCTTTTTTAATGCCGCAATCTGTTCAGACACCTTGAGCCGTTTGTTCAGATCCTCGAAGCTACTCAGAATCGCTTCAAGCACCGCACGTTGATGTTGTGGTTGCAGCTTCTCTGCTTGCTGCTGGAGGACGTGTAAACACAGTTGCGCATAAGGATTGAACCAGACATGCCGCCACTGATACATCGTCTTGCCTTCAATTTGATTGCCGTAATAACGATGTTGCATGCGGTAACTTAATACCAGTGGATTGGTAATTTTTTTATAGTCACTGCGATAGAGGGTTGAATAGGCGGACTGCGGCTGGCTGTTGTTCTCCAGCAAGCGATTGCCAATAGCAACCAGCTGCGTCAGATCACTGCAACCGGAGCAATAAATTAGGCTTAAATACAAATTCCCCCAACACTGTTGTACGGTTTGCAACTGCAGTGCGTCGCTACGCCAATAGGCCTTCAACCCCCTGGCAATATGAAAATGCTGCTGTCCCAAGCGCAGTCTGGCTTCGCTACTGAGAAGCTGCCGCGGTGGTGGATCAGAAAAGAGAGTCGTCGGATGCAGCTTAATCGGATAAGGCTCTTTTGCCTGCTTCTGATACTCTTCCAGACAGGATAAAAAACAGGCTTCACTATGTTTGATATACGGCTTGCGCTGGGTACGTGTTGTGAAGTTTTTTTTCCTTAAGAACGTCTCCTGTCCTTTGGCGAAATTCGCCCAGATTCGGGCAATCTGGTCATCGATCTCCGGCTGGCTCTCCGTCAGTCCTGCAATGAGCGTCTCGATGTTTTGAAAAATAAAGCGTACCTGTTGGGTAATCTGGTGATAAATGGTTGCGGGGATCTTAATCAGATAAGCCTGTTCCGACGCATTATCGTAAGCTTCTTTACGCTTGACCAAACAGTCTTCAGCCCATTGCAGATAAGGGGCTCTCAGTGCCACCGTAGCAATCTTTTTGTCCTTTAAAAACTGCTGAAGTTCTTCCTGAAAACTTGCCCAGATTTTCTCAATTTGACTGTCAATCTCAACCAGATTGCCCTGATGTTGTGAAATCACCTGCAACATCTGTTGAAAAGTTGTATCGACTCGCTGACTAATCTCATCATAAATCAGGGAGGAAATCTTGATCGGATAAGCATCTTCCGATTCGCTCAGGTAATCCTCTTTCAACGTTGAAAAATAGGCTTCACTCTGCTGTAAATAAGGCGCTCTGAGGGGAGCTGTTGTCAGCTTATTCTTCCTCAAAAAATCTTTCAGCTCTACCTGAAAATCCAACCAGACGTTCTCAATTTGGCGATCGATCTCTGGCAAATGTTTCTTGCGCCCGTCAATGACTGTAAGCATCTGTTGAAAAACAGAGTCAATTCGCTCGTGAATATGTGCAGTGATCACCTCAGGCTTGGCCATCTATTTTATCCTGTATTGGCAGCGGGCTAGATAAATGCTCAATCTGCAAGGTCTTGATCATCTGATCGATGCCCTGAGTGACATGACGCATATACTGATACAAGGAAGCTGAGGAATAGCGATAAAACAGCTCCTGATCACGTTGATCATGACCATAGAGGGCCTGAATCACATTAAATGCGACGCCCTGATCCATCAGCATGTTCATCGCAAAATGACGTAGCCAGTTATTATAAATAGGCTGTAAGGCATACTGGGACAACGCCTCATTCACCCAGGCACGGTTCAACGGTTTGATTCTGATTTTCGGACTGGCCCATGCTTGAGCCGTCACCGGCAGGCTTTCCGGATACACCATCACCTTGCCAAACAGATCCTCAAGGGTGATCTGTTTCTTAAAAACAAATTTCAATAAATCAGCATAGTGATTGACTACCCCGTTTAAGAAATCAAGATAACGTTTGAAGGCCTGAGTAAAAAACTTGGCCAAGGGAATATAGCGCCCGTCAATCCGGGATTGGCTATTTTTTTTATCATTGACGTACAACAATTTTAAATCCAGATCGTAAGCACTGAACGCCCCCAGCAAATCTTCTTGCGGACGTCGTGTTAAACATAACAAGCTGATATGCCACATCCACAAACTGTAGGCATTGATCCGTTCGATCAGGTGCTGATGCAACTGGATTTTCTCATGACAGACATTATGTAGCTGCTGGAAGAAATCGTGAACAAAATCCGGGGTCAGGGCCAATTGACTCCCCATCCGGTCATCGGTATTCGCTTCAGTCGAAGTTTCAAACTGCTGCTCGATGATCTTGATCTCGGCATCATCTTTGTCAGGTCTGTTGAGGGCCTTCAGATAAATCCGGTACTTCTCATTCAATTCTTTTTTGGCAACCCCTCCATAAAAGCTGCCGGGAAGATGATGAAAACTGTCTTTGCGTGACAGTATATGGGCAATATATTCATTAAAGGTTTGATGAAAAACATGAAAATACAGCTGTGCCTGTAACTTTTCCACGGTGATCGAGCCGAGCTGTTGGCCTGCCGCGCATTTTTTTAGATATTGATTGACCTCTTGCACTGTCACAGATTCAGTATCATGACGGAAATTCAGAAAATCAAACCAGCTGCTCAACAGATAAAGCTCATGAGACACGCTATGATTCAACTGGTAGGACTTTAAACTTTCGATTTTTTGCTGGCTAATGTCCAAATACAGTTTCACCCGATATTCAGGCTTCTTGTCACTTCCCGTTTTTAGCACTATGCCCTGTTCGATCAGCTGTTTATAGTTGAGCAAGGCAAGCGGTGACAGGCCACTGCTCAGGCTAAGCAAGCAGACGGCAGCCATAGCTGCGCTGTCCTTATCTCGACTTAATTCGCCATTCAACAGGTAAAACAGATGCTGGATGACATCCTGACTCATATAGTAAGGGTTCGTCACCAGCGGTTGTAAACGACGTTGGCGATGTCGCAACAGATGCGTTGCATGCTCATTCACCACCCTGAAAAAGCGCGCTGTTCCCGGATCGGTGGTATGGATCATCCCCCCCTGTTCAACGACATCGAGTTCACCCTCATCATCCCTGACGTCTTCTGGTTCAGACAGGAAATAGGCAGGTAAATCAGGTACAAGCTGTTCCTCTGTTGATGGGTAGTTCTTTTCAATTTCTTCTAAGGAGGGCCAATCGGGTATAGGTTTTAACTTTTTCGGTTTCTGTTTTTTAGGCTTTAGATTTTTTGTTTCTCGACGCACAATTATTCCATCAGCCAAACGCTTTAAAATAATGGTCAGTGCACGTAAGTAGCTGGAAAATTTGCGCTCTTTTAAGACAACGTCCTGAATAAAACCAGTCCATTTTTTATAAATTGACTCATTTTCTTGCACCGGTTCGAACATCAAAGCCAAACAGCATTGCAGTAAGCGTCGACTGTCACTTGCTTCACTGCTGTCCTCTTGCTGTTGCGGATCAGATTCCACCAGCGGTTTGGAAATATAACGCAACAAATCACAGATTTCTTTTTGCTTAGCGTCAGAAGACGTTAACTTGCACATCTCCAAGTATTTCGTGTAAAAGAAATAACTGACCCGCAAGAGAAAATAGTCGGTTTCATCCAGCTGTTCGGAAACACGAGCGGCAAAATAAGTGAACGCAGCAAACAGATAATCCGTGCCCAGTTGTCGGGCATTCACAATCGAGCTGTAAACTTGAGCGGCATTGACTTTCAATTGCTCGATCTGGCGAATTTCATCGGGATGCAAGGCAAAAAATTCTGTACACGTCACCGTGTGCTGCAGTTGCAAATACAGGATCGCGACATTGATCCGCAGCTGCTCGTTCAAATTGGGATTCGCTGCATTCAATTCAGCAGTAGGACGCGATTGCAAATAGCTTTCTAAAGATTGTACTTCTGCCACGTTTCATGACTCACAATTTAATTTTTTATTCAACATCAGGATCATCCTGATGCTTCATCCTCAGGATATCCATCACTTGTTTCTTGCTATCAGGATTGCGCAGCCCAAATAAGGTCATCAAAAAAAATTCACTGAGGGCCCCCGATTGACCGAAAACCTCAGGCTGCACTTCGGGATCAATATAGCTATCAAGCTCACGAATCAGCTGCAATTGCGGCATGTAATGTACAGATGCACGCAGCGCCCGATCCGTTTTTAAGATCTCAATCATCTGCTTCCATATCTTGACGTAAAGTTTTTTAAATTCCTGCTGTTTGACCTTGTGCTTGCCTGGTTCCTGTTTGAGCAGGTTCCTCACCTGCTGTTTAAGCCTGAGCAGTTTTGCAGCTTCAGTCGAGAACGGAAGGATAAATTGATACAGAAAAAGAGCTGTGTTACTTGCGGACTGACCAAAAACCATGCTAAAAATGACCAAAACCAACCTACAAATAGTTTTATCATTTTTTTATTTTACTTTTCAAGTAATTTAGGTTTAAATAAAAAATAATTTAAAAAACATTATTATTCAAATGATTATTATTTTTAATGTGATTGAGATTCTGCAAGACAATCCCATAAATATGTTATTACCCTAAAAATTCACATAATCAACTTCACCTCACGTGGCCGACGTCAGTCAAAAAATTAAGCAAATGAAATTGTCTAAAATGTGAAGCAGTGAGCTTAATCAAAGTAATCGATATGGCATTAAAGCGGTGGCTATTCACAGTAACTCCTGTGAATGCTGATTATTCAGGACTAAAACGTTTAGCCATTCTTGTATCTCCAAAGTTAACGTTAAGTTATCTTTAGAGGGAAGTGCTGTCCATTATTTTGGCTAGGATCATGAACCAGCTGGCCATTATCGAGCCCCCCTGCCCTCCAACAGCTTTGGCAATGCGATGATCCGACTCTGTTGAATCCAGATAAATCAATCCATCGCAAATCGGACAGAAATTATGATTACCCACCAGGAAATTGTGCTTGATCAAACTCTTGGTCAAGGTTGAAAAGGCTTTGGATTTTGATCGAGATGCTGGACTGATCGAATTGACGTATTCAACAATATGGTTGACCACAGTAGGATTATATTTCCTCAGAAAGCTTTCGACATAAAACTCGTTAAAGTTAATGTACTTAAAGGCTTTAGACATCAAAAAGATAGCAGGAAATAGCTTTAGCTGTGCCAATGTAGAGCCTGTAAATTGTTTTGACTCTTGATTAATCCTAAAAATATCTATGCTTGGATCAATAATTTAGCTGTTAATCACTCGATTCCAGTTCACTTATTTTCAGACAGTAACCAATCGAGAGCATTCATTTTTACAATACCATTATAATTGGCTTCAGTA
>CANQWW010000089.1 GCA_947627655.1 uncultured Acinetobacter sp.
ATTTTGAGCAAAAACAATGTAATTGAAGAATTGTTTGGAAGATCAATAGATAGGAAGCTTTGGGTGGCCCCCATGGCGGGCGTGACGGATCGTCCGTTCCGTACGCTGTGTAAATACTTTGGTGCCGGTCATGCCGTCAGTGAAATGATGACTTCAGACAAGACCTTGCGCATGAGTAAAAAGAGTCTGTACCGTGCCAACTTTGATGGAGAACTGGCGCCCATTTCAGCGCAAATTGCAGGTTCGGACCCACAAGACATGGCGGAAGCAGCACGTTATCAGGTTGCGAACGGCGCACAAATTGTTGATATTAATATGGGATGCCCAGCTAAAAAGGTCTGTAACAAGCTGGCTGGATCGGCGCTGCTCAAAGATGAAGATCTGGTGGCCCGGATTCTGGATGCAGTCGTTGCTGCAGTTGATGTGCCTGTCACTTTGAAAACCCGTTTGGGTTATTTAAACGGTCATGAAAATATCATGCGTGTGGCAAAACGTGCCGAAGAAGCCGGGATTGCGGCTTTGGCTTTGCATGGCCGTACCCGTGAGGATATGTATTTAAATACAGCACGTTATTCACTGATTAAAGAAGTGAAAGCAATGCTGAATATTCCCGTGATTGCGAACGGAGATATCGACAGTCCAGAGAAGGCAAAATACGTGCTGGATTATACCGGTGCAGATGCGGTGATGATCGGTCGCGCTGCACAGGGGCGCCCCTGGATTTTTCGTGAAATTGCTCATTATTTAGCAACAGGTAAGCAGTTGGCAGCACCAGATATTGCCGAAGTTAAAGAAGTGCTATTGGGCCATTTAAGCGAATTATATGAGTTTTATGGCGAATATTCGGGTTGCCGGATTTCACGTAAACATATTGCCTGGTATACCAAGGGACTGCGTTCCAGTAATGAATTCCGCCAGAACATGTATAAGGTGGAAAATACCGCAGACCAGTACAAGGTGGTAGAGGATTATTTTAATACCTTACTCGATCATGGTCAGATCATGAGTGATGTACAGGTAGAAGTGGTGAATTTACTGGCGCCTTAAGCATCCTGAATCAAGATTTTATATTGAAGGTACTGTTAGAAAAACAGTACCTTTTTTTGCTTAAAACTGCTGCGCTGTTGACTTGAAAATTACTTGGCGGTTACGTGGAAGAGTCAATTGTACAGAGTGACATAGTATCCACACTGAAACAGGACAGGATCTGGACAATGTTAACCCAAGCTTTCTTTAAAATAAAAACCAAGCATCAAGATGAAATTTCAAGCTTGTAAAGAATGTGTAGGGAGAATCAGAATGACAACCAATCGACCAGTTTCTAATATGAATCCAGCCGCTGATACAGACATCAGTCAGGAAAGAACAGATCTATTAAAGCAGGATGATGCTTTAAAAACTGACCCGCCTGTGGCAACCGATGCCCCTATTGCAAGTAGTCTGGTTGATGATTTAACTCCATCGCCTAAAGATGATCAAGATCCGACTAGAAAAACAGATGATAATACCGGCGAACAAGCCATCGCGACAGGCACGGGTAGCGTCGGTGGTGCTGCAATTGGCGCCACGCTCGGTATAGTGGGCGGTCCCGGAGGTGCAGTGGTTGGTGGAATTGTAGGCGGTGTGATTGGCGGACTGGCGGGAAAAGATATCTCCACGCCTGACCACCCTGAACGCCAGACAGAAAGCTCAGGTTTATTTGGTGATGAAGACAATTATTGGCGTGAGCACCATCATCAACGCCCTTATTATAGTGAAAGTCAAAATATTTATACGGATCTTGACTATGATCGAGATTATCGTGAGGTGTATCGACTGGGGTATGCAAGCCGTACTGACTATGACCGCCAAGTCGAATTTCATGAAGCTGAAACTGATTTGCGCACTCAATGGGAACAGTTCAAGGGGGAATCGCGTTTGACCTGGGAGCAAGCGAAACATGCGGTGCGGGATGCATGGGATCGTGCAACGCGATAATTTAAATATTGCAAAAAACCTCTCTGTATAGAGAGGTTTTTTGTGTTTAGAAATAACTAGCAATCTTCTCTGCGGTTTTAAATGAAAGTGAAACAGGGGAGGATTCATTGAGTTTTCAGTCAAAATTCTTTCCTGCATAGATATATGGATCATAAAATATCTTAGAACTGACATTGTTCAATAGCACGATTATTCATACATCAGCTGCCAGGAATTAAAAATGAATTCTGCTGTCTATTAAATTGCCTTTGTATAACTCCTAATTTTTTTGATATTTGCTTATACAATTTAGACAGAGTATTTACATGAGGGCTGGGTATATACAGAGCTTTGTACTAATTTCACTGAAACCAGACAGGACTTGGACAGTGTAAACCTGAACTTTCTTTATCATAAAAACTATATGGACAGCATGAAACTTCACCTTTGTCCAAATAAAGTTTAGGGAGATATAGAATGACAATGACCAATCGACCAGGTTCAGATCTTAACCCCGACTCTCCATCGGATTTAACCCGTGAACAACGTGAAGCTTTGCATCATGAAAAAACATTAAAAAATAGCCCACCAACCGATGGAAGTGCACGTCCAGACCTGAATATTCCAAATACCGAGAGTAATCGTGTGCCTGATATGAATGAGGCCGGTGACCATCCGGTAGCAACCAGTGCTGGCACCTTGGGTGGGGCAGCGGCAGGCGCAGCGATCGGCTCAGTCGGTGGTCCTGCGGGTGCAGTGGTGGGCGGACTTGTTGGCGGGGTGGTGGGTGGCCTTGCCGGTAATGAAGCCGCTGAAGCTGCACGTCCGACTATAGACACCCCAGAGGGAATTGCGCTTTCAGGTACAGAAAACTTGCAGGATAATGACGATCATTACTGGAAAGAGCAGTATCAGCATAGGCCGTACTATAGTGAAGCGCGTACAGTATATAGTGATCTTGACTATGACCGCGATTATCGGGGTGCTTACCGTTTAGGCCATGAGCAACGTTCACATTATGATCATGACACGGATTTTGATCGAGCTGAACCGGATTTACGTCAGAAATGGGAACAGGCAAAAGGCGAATCCCGTCTGAGCTGGGAGCAGGCAAAATTTGCAGTTAAGGATGCTTGGGATCGGATCACCCGTTAAACCAATTCAGATAAAAAACCTCTCGTCAAAGAGAGGTTTTTTATTATGAGGGTGGACTGAGCGCTATGTATTAAGGCTGTTGTCTGATTTCCAGTACCAGTTGATTCACTAGGTCGGAAGCTTCCATTTCGCGGATTTGTGCTGCATTAGAGCCTGCCCAAAATGCGCCGTAGCCATGATCTCCCTGCCGGACCGCAGCCGCATGGAGCTGTTTCGCCAGATCATAAGTATAGGGATAAGCAGGTACGTCTAGACGCTCTGGTGTGTCGATATCCCTGTGCCAGTGATTAATAATGCCACGTGCTGGTCGGCCAGAAATACTGGCGGTGACTTGTGTGAGTGGTTTGGAAAGCAAAGCTTTACGGTAAGCTTCATTGGCATTCGAGGTTTTACATTGTACAAAGGCTGTCCCCAGTTGCACGGCTTCGGCACCCAATTCCAGCATCTGTCGCGCCTGATAACCGTCCATAATGCCACCTGCAGCCACAATGGGCAGGGAACAATATTGCTTGATCAGCTTAATAAGATTCGATGTTTTGACCGAAGCATCAAATTTGGTGTTGAATATACCGCGATGTCCACCTGCTTCAATGCCTTGCGCAATTACAATATCAATGCCAGCGGCTTCAATCGCACGTGCTTCAGCCAGATTGGTCGCAGAAACCATGGTCAGAATCCCCGTATCTTTAAGCGCTTGAATCTGATGTGGATGTGGAATGCCAAAATGAAAACTTACTGCTTTCGGCCGGGTTTCTAGGACCAGATTCAAGAAGTCATCATGATCCAGAAAACTCGGATAAATACATTTCAAAGTATCTGGCGCTTGGATTCCATATTGAGCAAATTTATCCTTAAATTGTGCAATCCAGGCATGGGCAACTGCATCATCTAAAACTTCCGGTTTATGACAGAAAAAATTGACCTGAAAAGGTTGATCTGTCAGCTCTTGAGTTTTAAGAATCTGTTCACGCGCAGCCTGCACACTACTGGCCCCTAACCCCAGAGAGCCCAAGGCACATTGATTAGATACTTCGGCAGCCAGTTCAGGAGTGGATACGCCCGCCATTGGTGCCAAAAGAACCGGATGTCTAATACCTAATTTTTCCAATAAAGACATGATGTTGCTCCTTGTTATTCTGTTACTTTGCCTTTGCCCTATAAATTAAGCAAATCATATTGGTTATTTTATTTTGAAATATTCGACTATAGTTACACTCTAATTACATTTGACACGACATTCATTGTCGCCAGACTGATCGGTCGCATAGTGGCCGAAATCCTGAGCTTTTATAATACGGTTTTATTTAACTCTTTTTGAACTCATGTCTGATCGTATCCGTGAAAAGTTGCAGATTTTAGCTGATGCTGCCAAATATGATGTGTCCTGTTCATCGAGTGGCAGTAATCGTAAAAATAAAGATAAGGGGCTGGGCAATACGGGCAATGGCATTTGTCACAGCTATACCGAAGATGGACGCTGTGTATCCTTATTGAAAATCCTGTTTTCGAATGTCTGTATTTTTGACTGTGCTTACTGTGTCTCGCGACGTTCCAATGATGTCAAACGGGCGGCATTTACCGTGCAGGAAGTGGTCGATCTGACCATGAATTTTTATCGCCGTAACTATATTGAAGGTCTGTTTTTAAGCTCTGGAATTTTTAAGTCAGCTGATTACACCATGGAACGTATGCTGCAAGTGGTCAAAAAGCTGCGACTGGAAGAAAACTTTAACGGCTATATTCACCTAAAAACCATCCCTGGGGCATCGCAGGAAATCATTACTGAAGCTGGACTGTACGTAGACCGCATGAGTATTAATCTGGAAATGCCGACTGAAGAGGGTCTGAAAAAATTCGCCCCAGAAAAAACCTATGCTGAGGTACAGAAGGATCTTGGTATTGTCAGGGATCGTCTGATCCAGCTGAAAGATGAGCGCAAGATCATTAAAGCCGTGCCCAAGTTTGTACCGGCAGGACAAACCACGCAAATGGTGGTGGGCGCGCATCAGGAAACGGATCAAGACATCATCTTGATGGCAGACCGGCACTATAAGGAGTTTAAACTAAAGCGGGTATATTTCTCAGGCTATATCCCGATTAATGAAGAAGAAAAAGCCCTACCTGCTGTCGGTTCAGCACCACCTTTACTGCGTGAAAACCGGCTGTATCAGTCTGATTGGCTGATGCGGTTCTATGGCTTTGCTGCTGAGGAAATTGTGGATGATCAGCATCCTCATCTGGATTTGGATATTGACCCGAAACTGAGCTGGGCTTTACGCCATCCGGAAGCCTTTCCGGTAGATATCAACCGAGCGGATTATAAAATGATTCTGCGGGTGCCGGGTATTGGTGTACGCTCAGCCAAAAAAATTGTGCAAGCGCGCCGTTTTGGTTCAATCCATATCGATCAGTTGAAACGCATGGGTGTGGCTTATAACCGCGCCCAGCATTTTATCCGCTGTGCCGATACGCCAAAATTTAAAAAGGATCAGCAGTCGCATCAAATTCGCCAGCAGATTCTGCTGTCTGGACAGTCCAAATATCAGCAGCAGCTCTCCCCACAATTAGGCTTTGGCTTCTGATGGCTCATTACTGTTTTGATGGCAGCATGACGGGCCTGTTGAGCTGCGTATTTCGTGCTTTTGAGTTTAAAGAATTTGCTGTCAACGTCACAGCAAATCCGCATGCGCAAAATAGCCTGTTTGATGATTTTATTCATGTCGCTTCGAATGATGTACATGGGCAACGGGTCTGGCAAGGACTGAAACAGAAAGTATCGGCGAGCAGCCTGCGTGCTTTTTACTATGCTTTTTTGTCCGAACAGGAACAGGCTTTTCAGGCTCTATTTGATTTCGCCGTCTATGTCTTTCAAAGTCAGCATGCGGTTGATCAAGACTATGGGCATCAGGCCGTGATTGGCATGGCGCAGTGGGCCAAGCAAGTGGGGCGGGAAAAGCATCGGATGGAAGCCTTTGTGCGCTTTAAAAAATCTAAAGATGGTCTGTTTCTGAGTCTAGTTAAACCGGATTTTAATGTGCTGCCGATTATTTCCAGACATTTTCAGGAGCGTTATCAGGATCAGGCTTGGCTGATTTATGATGAGCAGCGTAAATATGGGATTTACTATGATTTGACTCAGGTACATCAGATTCAGATGCAGGCCGAAACAATCGATCCACAGATATGTATTGGTCACAGCCAAGCCTTCAGCATTGAACTGGATGATGAGGAAATGCACTATGACCAGCTCTGGAAAGATTATTTCCAGAGTGTCAATATTCAGGCGCGGCGTAACATGAAGCTGCACATTCAATATGTACCGAAACGCTATTGGCGTTATATGAATGAAAAAGCACTTTGAAACACATCTGATCCCGATTTCAGGCATAATCGGAAGCAATTTGTTTTTTAATAAAGTGATGTATTTATGAAGATAGGGCTAGGTATATTGGCACTGGGCTTGATATTAACTGCATGTTCACAGGAAGCGCCGAAAGTTGAGGTGAATCCAGATCAATACCAGGTGCAAAGCGCTCAGCAGTTGCAGCAACGTTTTGATGACCTGAATATCCAGCTGGCCAAAGACTTCAGTCAATTTAAAAAAGTAGAAAGTATCGCATTTGCCCATCAGTTTCCGCTGGATGTAAATAACCTACAGACACTCAACCAGCATTTAGTGGCGAGTACCGCATTGAAGCCGACAAAAATAGCCTATTGCGATATGATGAATGGCTATTTTGCTGAAATGTACCGTCTTGGACATTACAACCTGGATTTGCTCAAAGACATTCAGTTGCCAAGAGCGGAACAAGAAAACCTGCCAGCCAACTTTGCTGATGCAGAGCAGTTCTATACCTTTATTCTGGACCGTTACACCAGCTATCGTCAGGTTCAGCAGGTCATGAATTATGGTTGTAACCTAAAAGCTGCATTGTAATTTTCCAAGCTTAAATCATAATTTCTCTCTTCTGCTTGATGTCTTTGGTTGAGAAATTAGGGGAGGAGCGGTTTTATGGATTTGTTTAGGGTGATCCAAATATACAGCCACGCTTTACAAGGATAGTATCTTGGAGCTTTGCAGTACCTAGACTGCAAAATTCGTGAAATGCCATCGGTGATTTGACTGCTAGCAGAAACGCAGTAAGTTGAATGCAACCCTGTTGCGCATATTTACAGATGACCTAATGTGCTAATTGGATAATCGTGAATTGACATAAAAAAATGCCGACTGGTTGTATATCAGTCGGCATTTTTTCGGTTTGGAAGTGGTTCTTTCAGCTTAACAACCGGTCAGTTTCTCCGGTTGAGGTTTTTCGTCCGGGAAGAAAATTGGACGCAATTTAACCCCTAGACCATTGCCTAAAAATGCAAAGACCAGCCATAACCAGCCATGGACACTCCCTGAAGCAATACCGCTGAAATAGGCCCCGATGTTACAGCCATAGGCCAAACGAGCGCCGTAGCCAAGCAGCAATCCGCCGACGACAGCAGCGATCAAAGAGCGTTTTGGAATATTGAAATTAGGCGCAAACTTACCTGCCAGACTTGCTGCCAACAATGCACCGAGCATGATGCCAAAGTTCATCATTGAGGTGATATCAAACCAGAGCGACTCAGTTAAGGCTTTGGCATTGGCAGGTTGCTGCCAGTAATCCCATGCTGCCACATCAACGCCAATAAAGCTGGCAGATTTTGCGGCCCATACGGCAAGTGCAGACGTCACTCCCCAAGGACGTCCAGCCAGTGCCAAGGTGGCGAAGTTTAACAGGGTGAGAATAATTCCACCCCAGATCAACGGCCATGGACCACGTAGGAAGCGTTTCCAGCCTTGATGTGGGTTTTTTGGTTCAGCTTCCAGGTTGCCATGACGTTTCTTTTCAAAAAACACCGTCACGGCTGCAATCACAGCAAACACGACAAAGCTCAATAACAGGGCTGGCACCACACCAAAACTTTCGACAATTGAGATCGGTGCCAGATGTGGCAGATTAAACCACCAGTCAATATGTGAAGTTGCAATCAGTGAACCGGTACAAAAGAAGAATAGCGTCACCAGCATACGGGCACTACCACCGCCCACTGTGTAGAGCGTACCTGAAGCACACCCACCACCCAGCTGCATGCCAATACCGAAAATGAAGGCACCCACAATAACCGAGAGAGAAACCGGGCTGACCAGACCTTTAACCGGATTACCAAACAGTTCGCCTGCACCCAAAGCTGGGAAAAACAACAGAACGGCCAGAGCCAGCATAATCATCTGCGCGCGCAGGCCACGACCACGACGTTCTTTAATAAAGACACGCCAGCTTGAGGTAAAGCCAAACGAAGCATGATAAAGCGTCATGCCCAGAGCGCCACCCACCAGGAATAACAGGGCCTGATTTAATCCAACGATCTGATAGGCACCAATGGTACCGAAAATAAGTAAAATAAAGGCCACCCAAACCGATAAATTAGACCGGTTTGCTGACGAAGCAATCACAGACATGGGAGATACAGAATATCAAATAATAAAGTATTCTATTCTACCGGGCCATACCTATGATGTGAGTCATAAAGCTGGATTTTTCCATTCTAATATCTGATTTTTTATATCAATTTAATTTATAAATAATCGCTTGAATGACTATAGAAAGTGCATCGGAGCACGCCCAGAAAGCAGGATAAAATCCCTCATCTCATCAAGTAACGATGAGATGTTCAGCTCAGAACTTATAAAATAACGGTTATAGTCGCTAAAAACTATAAGATCTAAGCCCAGCAAGGGTCATCACCAGTTGCTAGCCTCTTTTATGGATTGAGAATTGAAGTAATTTAAGAGGTAAGAAATCAATATCTGAAAAAGGAGAATAGCAACACTCTAACCATTGAGATCCTTACAAAAAAGCCTGCATTCAAGCAGGCTTTTTATTGAAGTAGTGAAGCAAAGAAAATTAGTTTTCTGCTTTTTCACGTACATTGGCTGCGCCTTCTTCAATAGAACCGGCCACTGCTGCGGTTGCATCTTTAGCCGCTTCTTTGGTGCGCTCTGCTGCAGCTTCTACCTTAGCTGAGGCATTATCCGTTGCCTCCGCTGTATTGGCTGCTGCATTGTCCATGGCATTTTCAGTAGATACCGCAGCATTATGGCCTGCATCTTCCATATCATGACCTGCCTGAGTCGCTGCATTCTCTAGATGCTCACCTGTGGTTGCCCCAGTTTCCGGTTGTTTTTCCTTGCTACAGCCGACAAGTGCGACAGTGGTTACCAAACCTAAAGCAATCAGAAATTTATTCATTGTGTTATTTCCTTTAGTTGTCATAGATCATTGAATATAAAAATAGTATCGGAATCACGTGCTGCAAAATGCTAAAAAATGTGGCGTTCGTGTAAATGTTGTCAACCATTTTATAAAATACTGAAAACAAAAAAGCCTGCACACAGGCAGGCTTTTTAAACTAAGAAAAATTACAGACCAGCAGAGGCGCGTAATGCTTCCACTTTGTCAGTTTTTTCCCAAGTAAATGCAGTATCTGAACCTTCACGGCCAAAGTGACCATAAGCCGCAGTTTGCTTATACATTGGCTGGATCAGATTCAGCATACGAGTAATGCCGTATGGACGCAGGTCGAAGTGTTCACGTACCAGTTGAACGATCAATTCATCAGACACTTTGCCAGTATTGAAGGTATTGATTGAAATCGAAGTCGGCTCTGCAACACCAATTGCATAAGACACTTGAATTTCACATTTGTCAGCCAGACCAGCAGCAACGATATTTTTCGCTACATAACGGCCAGCATAGGCAGCTGAGCGGTCGACTTTAGATGGATCTTTACCAGAGAACGCACCACCACCGTGACGTGCCATACCACCGTAAGTATCTACAATAATTTTACGGCCGGTTAAACCACAGTCACCTACTGGACCACCGATGACAAACATGCCAGTCGGGTTGATGTGAAATTTGGTCTCTGCATGGAACATTTCCGCAGGGATGATTTTCTTCACGATTTCTTCGATGACAGCTTCTTTCAGATTAGTTTGCGAAATCTCTGGATCGTGTTGAGTCGAAAGAACTACTGCGTCTAGACGTACAGGTACGCCATTTTCATAGGCAAAGGTCACCTGGCTTTTCGCATCTGGGCGTAACCATGGTAAAGCACCACTGCGACGAAGTTCAGCCTGCTTTTCCATTAAGCGGTGTGCATAAGAAATCGGGGCTGGCATGAGTACGTCAGTTTCACGGCTGGCATAACCAAACATCAAGCCTTGGTCACCGGCACCTTGGTCTTCCGGTTTTTGACGATCCACACCCTGAGCAATCTCAGGAGACTGTTTACCAATCATGTTGATCACAGCACAAGTTGAACCATCAAAACCAAGATCTGAATGGTGGTAACCAATGCCATTTACAGTTTGACGTACGATCGCTTCAAAGTCGACGTTTGCAGTTGTTGTGATTTCACCGGCAAGTACAACCGCACCCGTTTTTACAAGCGTTTCACAAGCAACCCGCGCATATGGGTCTTCTTTTAAGATTGCATCCAAAATAGCATCACTGATTTGGTCAGCCATTTTATCTGGATGGCCTTCGCTTACAGATTCCGAGGTAAATACAGCGTACTCGCGCATAAGTCCTATCACAGTTAAATTTAAAGAC
>CANQWW010000090.1 GCA_947627655.1 uncultured Acinetobacter sp.
TGTACCTGTAAGTTTTGCAACACCGAACTGGTCGAGATATTGCATCGCTTCATCGACTTCAGGATATAAGGATCGAACCAGAGGTTCAAAGTTATTTCCGAAATCAGATGGCGTTATCTGATAGGCGCAAAATTTAGAGCTCTTCGTGTCTCTTGTCAACGTTTTTTGTGAAAAAAGCAGTTGAGTGCTGATAAAACAGTCAGGTTTCAGCACAATGTACTGTTTTTGAGCTAAGTCAATGAATGTTAAGTGTTCACCAATGCCTTCTGCCCAGGCATTACGACCATGGACAAAAACAGGAACATCCGCACCCAGTTTGACCGCCAGTTCGGCCAGCTGTGCAATTTCTAGCCCGCAATGCCACAATTGATTGACCACAATCAGGGTGGTTGCAGCATTCGAAGAACCGCCACCGAGTCCTGCACCCATGGGAATATTTTTCTCCAGGCGAATTTTCAGCCCGGTGAATTTCTTTGCATAGGGTTTTAGGATCTGTATGGCGCGATAGATCAGATTCTGTTCCAGATCGACATTCGCCAGACCTTCAATCTGAATCTGATGCTCTGCTGTTGGTTTAAATTCTAACCAGTCACAGAGATCAATCAGCTGAAAAATACTTTGCAGCTCATGATAACCGTCAGCACGGCGGCCGGTGATATGAAGAAATAAATTCAGTTTAGCGGGCGAGGGAACACGAATCATGGATGAACTTCAGGTAAATGGATTAACGGTTTTGAATGACCATTGTAATACGGTTCTCACCGCCATTCGCAAGGCTCTGCTTTAAAATTAGGCGGTTTGGCAGACGTGCCTGGGCTGCGTAACTCAAGTCTACTGTCCAGCCATCTTCTATGATCTGGCTGATCCGCTGTGCCTGATCTTTTTGTAGTTGTGCACTTGTCGTTGCTGGACGACCTTGTACCCAATCCACCAGATGGGTAATAGGCGCTTGCCAGCCGGTTGCACGTTGTAATAGTTCTTCAGCACTGGCTGCTTCAATTCGGCCTGTTTTGGCACTATTTAGGCTCACCTGTCCAGGTTGGCCTGAAATCTGGGTCTTACCGACCCCCAGTATGCCGGTCAGCTCTATATCAAACTGTTCCTGTTGCTGAGCCCAGGTAAAAAAAGTGCTGCCGCTTTGCTGGGGGGTACGTACACCAATTTTACCCTGTAACTGGAACTCATTTTCTGCACCTGGTACAGGGCTGGTTGCCGGTGGTTGGGATTGGATCATCTGCTGACAGCCGGTCAGAAATAAAGTACCGGAAGCCAGAAAACAGCAGGCAAATTGGCTAAGTTTAGGCATGTTGAGAACTCGTTTACATCGGGGTGGTTAACAATAGCGAATGAAGTTGTTTTAATTCAGGATCATTCGGGTAGTTTTGTTGTAATTGATTAAACAACTGCTGAAACTGTTCAATATCGCCTTTCATGTACAGGGTACGTGCCAGACGTGAACCGATTTTGGCACTTGGATTCAGCTGATAGGCTTTGCTCCAGGCGATGACGGCAGTGGAATAGTCATTCTGCTGATAACAGATATAGCCATAAGTATCCAGAATGGAAGCCTGTTCAGGCGCATTTTCCAGTGCTAGCTCTACATATTTTCGTGCTTCTTCCAGACGGCGATTCTGGATTGCCAACGTATAGGCATATGCATTTAGATAAGCCGGGTTGTTTGGTTCAATTTCCAGCAAACGCTTCAGCAGTTTATCCAGCAGTTCACGATCCTGATGCGCATCTAGCAGTAACACTTGAGCATACACCAGCTCCGGGTCATCTGGCAGGTTGTTGCTGGCTTCTTCCAGCAGACGCAAGGCAGCACGTTTATTATCCATTTTCTTGAGGATGTCAGCCTGGGCTAGATAAAGGAAGCTGGCATGTTGCGGATAATTGACCCGTTCCTGGGTCAGAAAACGCAGGGCATCATGCAATTTATCCTGTTTGGCAAAAATGCTGATCATGTTGCGGCGCGAAACGGTATACAGGCTGCCATCTACCAGACGGTAGTAGGCCTTGGCTGTTTCATAGTGCTGCTTGCGTTCGGCATTAATCGCCAGATAGTAGTAGGCCTCATTCTGATACCGGTCCGAATAGCGCAGTTCGACCAGATATTTTTCCGCTTTTTCATATTCTTCCAAATCGATACTGGTTAGGCCGGCAATGAATAAGGCTTCTTCATGGGTAGGCCATTTTTTCAGGATCGTTTCCAGTTTCTGTAAAGCAGTTTGTGTCTCGTTCAACTTGATCAGGTATTTGATCTCAGCGAGACGTACTTCGATGTTGCCGCGATTTTTACGGCTGGCTTTGTCATACCATTTCAAGGTCTCTACATCGTCACCCAACGCTTGTAGCAGGTTGGCTTTTAGCAAGATGTAGCCAGTAGACTTGGGGCGTTTCTTTAAGGCCAAGTTGATAGTTTGCAGCGCCTGTTCAAACTGTCCATTTTGTGCCTTCAGGCCGGCAATCAATACCAGGATTGAAGGATTGTTTTTAGCTTTACTGTTGCTGAGTGCCTGGATCAGATAATTTCGATCATTACTGTCTTCAGGCACAATTCCGGCCAGAATTTCTTCCAGATCGGCACTGTCATCAATTTGCAGGATTTTATCCAGTGTTTCTGCGGCCAGTTCATATTCATGGGCTTTGAGGGCAATGTGCGCCAGGTAAAACATGGCAGGCACGTCTTGCGGCTCTTGTACTACCCAGTGCGTTGAAATATCCAGTGCGGCACGCAGATCATCATGATCGAGTGCAATATTCAGGGCGCGTTGCTTGACGGTGGTGGAATTGCTTTTAATCGCAAGTACCGTATAGTTATGCAGGGCGGTTGGAATATCATGGGCAGCCAAGGCAAACTCGGCCACCATACTCTGTTTTATTGCTTCATAATTTGGGTTTGCATGGTAAACTGTTCCTGCTGCCTGAAGCTGGGCAGTGGAAGCCATGCTACCCACAAGTAAGAATGTGGTAGAATATTGCTTAATTGTATGGCCGTGACCACGGCTATTGATATATCGCAATTTTTTCTTGATCCAAGTAATGCTTTTTATGACACCGATGTTGCACAATAGCATAAATTTAGTGAAATGATGACCTGATATGTCTTTCTTTGCATTGGGTGTCAACCATCAAACTGCCTCTGTAGAGCTCCGTGAACAAGTTGCCTTTAACCCGGAAAAGTTAAGTGGTTTGTTGGCTGAGCAAAGCCAGCACCCCGAACTGAATGATATGGTGGTGGTGTCTACATGTAACCGAACTGAAATCTACGCGATCTCTGACAATGTAGACCTCGTGCTGAACTGGCTCGCGCAAAAAAATGGCGTGGATGTCAAGCAGCTGCAAAATCATGTCTATCGTTATGAGAATGCGCAGGCAGTAACCCATCTGATGCGAGTGGCCAGTGGCCTGGACTCCCTGATGCTAGGTGAACCCCAGATTCTGGGACAAGTTAAAAATGCACTTTCGCTGGCCAAAGATGCACATATCGTTTCTCCTAATTTAAACCGAATTTTTGAATATGCATTCTATGCAGCCAAACGGGTACGTTCAGAGACCGCTGTGGGTAGCCATGCGGTATCTATGGGCTATGCTGTCGCTCAGCTGGCTTTACAGGTTTTCGCTAAACCGGAAAAACTGACAGTCATGGTGGTCGCAGCAGGCGAGATGAACAGTCTGGTCGCCAAGCATCTGGCAGAAATGGGAGTAGGCAAGATCCTGATCTGTAACCGTACCCGTGCCCGTGCTGAAAGTCTGGCTCAGGAAATTGCCCATCGTGTTGAGGTCGAAATTATTGATTTTGATCAGCTGGCTGACAACCTGTATCGCTCTGATGTCATTTCCAGTTGTACCGGCAGTCTGCATCAGGTGATTCATTATGCTGATGTGAAGATGGCTCTGAAAAAGCGCCGTTATCAGCAGATGCTACTGGTCGATCTGGCTGTGCCGCGTGATATTGATCCAAAAATTGAAAACCTGGATGGAGTCTATCTCTACGGGGTAGATGACCTGCAAAGCGTCATTGATGAAAACCTGGCCCAGCGTCGCCAGGCTGCGGTTGAAGCCGAGTTGATGGTCAATCAGCTCGCGACCGAGCTGATTACCCAGCAAAAGGTCAATCGGGCGGGTGAAACCATTCATGCCTATCGGGACTATGGGGAACAGTTGCGCGAAGAAGAACTCGCCTATGCCATGCAACGTATAGCCAAGGGTGAGGCTGCGGAAACCGTACTCGCTGAGTTTTCTTATCGTCTGACCCAAAAGCTGCTGCATCCACCTTCAATTCTGTTGCGTGAAGCAGCCAAGTCCGAAGACCCGTCACATTTTGAGCTGATTAAGGACACCTTGCAGGATATTATGGCGAAACGTCGTAAACCGAAGCATTGAGTTATGCTGATATAAAAATGGAGATCATGATGATCTCCATTTTTATATCTGGGAAATCATCGGATCAATCTTCCAGCAAGGTCATGGTACGTTTGCGGTCAATCTCGAAAATCTGCAGTTTCAGGTTTTTCATCTCTGCAATACTGCTAAATTTCCTGGATTTGATTTTGTGTTGCAGGCATCGGTATTGCAATTTGATCGATAAATCTGCTGCCAGCTTGTCGGCCTGCTCAGGCGAGGACGTATAGTCGCTAACATTGGCATGCTGCAGGATGCGCTGTAATTCATGATGATGGGCTGCACAGGCACCTAGAACATAATAGGTGGACAGTTCCGGGTCATCCGGCAAATTGTCAAAAATAATATTCAGAATATTCAGAATTTTGTGCAATAACTGATCTTCTGCAATCAGGGCCCGTAGTGGTTCAAAATGGATATATAGATAAGGATGACTCAGCAGAATCGCAATAACATATTCTTCTGCATCAATCTTGGTGCTGAAGCTTAAGGATGCATCATTATTAACCTTAGGCTGCCATTTACGGTTAAAGCCCAACTTTTCCCGGAAGAACTGTTGCAGCAAATAACGGTAAGAACCCTGCTTAGGTAATAGCTCGGTTAACTGGCGCAGTTCAGCCATGACCTGACTTTTACCTTCTGGCGTCGCCACATCATGATTTCGAGTCAGATGGGCAAAAACGAAATCCGATAATAAAGGCGCCTGATCCAGCATGCGGCGAAAGTTTTCAATACCTTCACGACGAATCAGGGAATCTGGATCGTGATCATCCGGCAATACAAAGAACTTCAGCTCACGGCCATCATTGAGTAAGGGCAGGGCGATCTCAAGGGTGCGTCGCGCCGCTTTCTGACCGGCAGCATCTCCATCGAAAGCAATCGTGAGCCGGCTATTCTGCTTAAACAGAATATTTAAATGATCGGTGTTACTCGCTGTTCCCAAAGTCGCCACTGCGCCATGAACGCCATATTGCTGCAGAGCAATGACATCCATATAACCTTCGACCATCAACCAGTCCTGGGCTTTCTGTTTACGACCTTTATACAGGCCATAGAGTAACTGGTTTTTATGGAAAACTTCAGAATCTGGCGAGTTAATGTATTTGGGTTTGATCTCGTCATTTAGCGCACGGCCACCGAAGCCCACGACACGGCCTTTGGCATCACGGATCGGGAAAATCACCCGGTCCCGTAGCAGGTCAAAGTCACGGCCACTGTCACTGGTACGGATCAGGCCTAAAAGCTTAAGTCCCTCAATATCCTGCGGAAAGGCTTTTTCCAGATGTTGCCAGTCTTCCGGTGCATAACCCAAACGCCAATAGGCAATGGTGTCGCTGCTTAAGCCGCGCTGTTTGAAATACTGCTGTGCGCTGGCACTATTCGGTAACTGACGTTCATAGAACTGGGTAATATTTTCCAGCAAGTCGTACAGGTTGCCTTCCTGCGGCGCATCCTGCATTGGCATCTGTTCAAAAGAAGCAAAGGGGTCACCGAAGTCTTGTTCAGAATTCTGGAATTCTGCAAAGGGATCAAAATCTGCAGCAGGAGCAGTTTCAGTAGGCGTATTTTGTGCAGGATTTTTTGGTGCAGGTGCTACCGGCTTTGGTGCAACTTTTGGCTTGGCTTCGCGCTTATATTTAAGTTTGCTGGAATCATGATTATCTTTGGGCAGTTCAATGCCGGTCTGGCTGGACAGGTCTTTCATGACTTCGATGAAATTACGACTGCCAATGTCCATCAAAAAGCGAATAGCATTGCCATTGGCCTGACAGCCAAAACAGTGAAAATACTGTTTGTCACGATAAACGTGAAAAGAAGGTGACTTTTCCTGATGGAAAGGGCAGCAGCCTGAATAGGTTCGGCCGGTCTTTTTTAATTTTACGAACTGACCAATCACATCGACAATATCGGTGCGATCGAGAATCTGATCAATCGTATGCTGAGGAATGGCCATGGTGTACTGAGCTTCTCGTGCTGCGTTTATAGGTGCTAAATCATTGAAAAATCAAAACGTAGATGGTGCAAGCTACGCGATATTTAAATTCATTTGTATACCTTTTGCACTATTTGTTCAAGCATTGCTCAGAAAATGCAAAAGGGCAAGTATGATAACTTGCCCTCTGCAAAAATGCACCTGAAACAGTCGGCTTATTCAGCAGTCGGGGCTGCTTCTTCAGTTGGTGCGGTTTCTTCAGCAGGTGTCATCTCTGCTGGCGTTTCTACAGGTGCGGTATTTTTCGGACGGTCCAGCAGGCCAAAAGACAGGCGGTTGGTCAGACTGCGCTTTTGCTGTTGTGGCTCTAGATTTTCCGACTCGGCATCATCTGCTTCAGCACTGGCATACGTCTGTGCTTCTTTACCAAAGATGCCCAGAGTCGCGCGGTTAAAGAAGCTGCCTTCACTACGTGCTGCACGCAGGTTTACCGTGCCGTCTGAATTCACCAGATTCGGGTAGTTCATTTTTAAGACTTGCACATATTGCTGAGCAGTGGCTTGATCACCTAATTGGGCATAGCCATAAGCAACAGTGGCCAGGGCTTCCGGAATTTGTGGTGTTTGCGGATAGTGCTCAATAATCCATTGTGCGCGTTCAACCGCAGCCAGATAAGCCTTACGCTTGATGTTAAAGCGTGCGGCATTCATTTCATGCTCAGCCAGTTCCTGACCAATGAATTTCATACGCTGTGCTGCATCCACGGCATAGGTGCTTGATGGGTAGCGGCGAATGAAATCGACAAAATTCTGATAAGCTACTTTCAGATAACTAATATCACGGTGTGACTGTTTCAGCTTGGTATAACGCAGCAGACCATTATAGTTCTGCTCCATGTTGGCGACACCACGGACATAATAGGCGTAGTCGACATTCGGATGCTGCGGATTCAGACGGATAAAACGTTCAGCCAGTGCCGCGGCGCCTTCATAATCTTTCTGCTGGAATTTGACATACAGCAGTTCCAGTTGAGCCTGTGCGGCATATTGACTGGTCGGGAAATAGGTTTCCAGACCTTCAAGCTGTTTTGCAGCATCAGTATATTGTTTGCGATCCAGCGCCCGTTGCGCTTTTTGAATATAAACCTGTTCGCTGGATTCAGGGCCTTTATCCACGACTTCTTTTTTTGTTGGATTACTGCTACAGCCTACCATTGCCGATGCAACGCCTAGCGTAATTGCAAGCATTGTCATTTTATAATGTGGTAGCGACATAAAAATTCCTCTGTTAATACGGGCAATGAGCTACAATTGCACTATTAAACCACTTTTGTCTGAATGAGCAAATGAGTCAAGCACAATCTTCCAATTCTAATTTCCCTGAAACTGATTTTACTTTACTTGAAGATTCTGAGGATGCAGATAACCATACTTCAGACACAACTGCAACACGTTTAGCGTTGCAATTTCAAGTGGATGAAACCTATCTGGGCCAGCGTATCGATCAGGTTGCCGCGATCATATGGAGCGAATTTTCTCGCGAAAAGCTGAAACAATGGATCAAAGACGGTAATTTACTGGTCAATGGTCAATCGGTAAAGCCTAAATATAAATGTGAGGGTTTTGAAACACTTACTTTAAATGTAGAGCTTGAAGCACAAACACGCAGTCTGCCTGAAGACATTCCTCTGGATATCATCTATGAAGATGAAGATATTCTGGTGGTCAATAAACCAGTTGGTATGGTGGTGCACCCAGGTGCAGGCAATACTTCGGGCACGTTGGTCAATGCCTTATTGCATCACTATCCAAAATCAGCAGAACTGGCGCGTGCTGGTCTGGTACACCGTATCGATAAAGACACCAGTGGTCTGCTGGTGGTGGCAAAAAATCTTGAAGCGCAGTTTGCCTTGAGCAAGCAGCTGGAAAAGAAATCGGTGTATCGTGTCTACGACCTGATTGTGTATGGCAATATCATTGCCGGTGGTACGGTTGATGAACCGATTAAACGTCATCCGGTCGATCGTGTCAAAATGGCTGTCTTGCCAGGTGGGAAAGATGCGGTGACCCACTATAACGTGAAAGAGCGCTTCCAGCATTTCACCCGGGTACAGGCACGTCTGGAAACCGGTCGTACCCATCAGATCCGTGTGCACTTTAGCTATATCGGTTTTGGTCTGGTGGGTGATCAGGTGTATATGCCACGTGTACGCATGCCAGCAGGTGCTTCACAATTGCTTGAAGATACTTTACGTGGCTTTAAACGTCAGGCCCTGCACGCAGCGACTTTGGGTCTGAAACACCCGCGCACTAAAGAAGAAATGACCTTTAACGCGCCGTGGCCAGAAGACTTTACTAATTTGGTGGAAGTGCTGCGTAGCGAAAACAAGGCCTATTAATTTTTATTTCCAGCATTTGTCATTAAAAGGGAAGCGACATGCATTTTGTACAAGGTTTGCCTCAAGGCGTTTATGTGGGTCAGACCCGGGTTCATCATGAGCAGGTACAGCCATCAGCTCAACCGGAGCTGGCAGGCTTTAACCTGGCCTTGCATGTCAATGATGATCCGGCACGTGTACAAACCCATCGCATGCAGTTGCTCAAAGATTTCCAGCCGTATGGTGTGGACAAGATCACCTGGATGACCCAAACCCATAGCATGATTTGCCATACCATCAATGAGCAGATGCCGTTTGAGGCGCTGATTGGCGATGGACTGGTTACTCAGCGTAAACAGCATGCCCTGATGATGATGACGGCAGACTGTTTGCCAGTAGTACTTAGTAATGCTGACGGTACGGAAGTCGCCAACCTGCATGCCGGCTGGCGTGGTCTGGCAGGTGGTATCATTGAAAATACTATTGCTGCGATGCAAACCAAGCCCACCTGGGCATGGCTCGGTGCTGCGATCAGCCAACCGTGTTTTGAAATTGGTGCAGAAGTTAAGTTGGCTTTTTGTAGTAAATACCCAGAACTGAACAGTGCATTTCAAGCAGGGAAGCAGGATGGCAAGTTTTATGCAGATCTGTATGCGATTGCGCGTTATATCTTGCAACAGCATGGTATAGCGACTGTTTTGGGCGGAGATCAATGTTCATATTGTCAGGCGGATGAGTACTTTTCCTATCGCCGTGAAGCGAAGACCGGACGCATGGCAACATTCGTCTTTATGGCTTGAAAATGTTAAACTTAACTGAAATTCTTGGCTTTTAATTGTTATGTCCCTATCTTCCAAAACTCTTGCGATTGTTTATCATAGTCCTTATGGACACACCGCTAAAGTTGCTCACTATATTGAACAAGGAGCAGCACAGGCAGGCGTTCAGGTTGTCTTGATGAATGTCGAACAGGTAGATTGGGAGCTGCTGGATAGCGCCGATGCAATCGTATTTGGTTGTCCAACCTATATGGGCAGCCTGACTTCAGCGATGAAGCTGTTTATGGAACAGTCTTCTAAACGCTGGTTGGCGCGTACATGGCAAGGCAAACTGGCGGCGGCTTTTACCAATGGTGGTGGTTTAAGCGGAGACAAACTCGCTGTATTGCAGCAGATTAATCTGTTTGCGATGCAACATGGCATGCTCTGGTCAGGGTTACCTTTAATGCCGACTGGTCGTTCCACTACAGATCTGAATCGTATGTCGAGCTTTCTGGGTTTGATGACCCAGTCTGACAATGCACCCGTAAAAGTGACACCACCGGAAGGGGATTTGCTAACTGCGATCTGGTTCGGTGAATATATTGCCTTAACGCTAGCGCGTCTGAACCTGAAAGCCTAATTTGATCCGTAATAAAAAACCTCCATCAGTTGGAGGTTTTTTATTGCTGTCATTATTTGTGAAAAATACGCGCTTTGTCTCGCTGCCAGTCACGGTCTTTTTCTGTGGCACGCTTATCATGTAGCTGTTTACCTTTCACTAGTGCAATTTCCAGTTTGGCATGTGGGCCTTTCCAGTAACAGGCAAGTGGCACACAAGAATAACCTTTCTGGTTAATCGCACCTTGTAACTTTTCAATTTCACGGCGATTTAGCAGCAACTTGCGGGTACGGGTCGCTTCAGGCACTACGTGTGTTGAAGCACTCAGCAAAGGCTGAACTTGCGCACCAAACAGGAAAGCCTCACCATTTTTAAAGGTAATATAGCTTTCCACAATGGTCATACGACCGGCACGCATTGATTTGACTTCCCAGCCCTTTAATGACAGCCCCGCTTCAAATTTCTCTT
>CANQWW010000091.1 GCA_947627655.1 uncultured Acinetobacter sp.
GGCATTAAAAAGCCCCTTTCGGGGCGCGTATTATTCAATATCTTTAATACATTCATCAATCAGGCTTGTTAAATGATCCTTCATGTTCTTTCTGTTTTGTGCCAGATAGATCTTATAGCGTCTATGGCGGTCTGCGGATAACACCAGGCTACTACGCACTGTTGGGCCTTCATCAAGTAGGTTTTCCATTAACTTTGACTTGCGCTTGTCTAGCATTGGAGTTTCTTCTACGTTCTTTTCTCGGCTCGGGCGGCCAGCTGTAATGTTAATACCTGACATATCTTTTAATCCTATCTGGTTCTTCTTAGTATAAGCACCTAAGTATTGTGCACTTAGGCGCTTATGCGAATATACAGTTATGCACTTATACGACTGTGCATTTATGCACTTTAACTGTAGAAAGCTTATTTATCAATGTATTTAGCTTTGATTTCATTTGCTAGATTTAAAGCAACGGCGGCCGCTTTGCTCTTAGGGGCATGTTCCATAATGGTTTTACCATTAGCGATACAGGTTGAATAATCTGTATATTGAGGAATAGTTGTATCTAATACGGGTAATTCATATCCGGCCAGAATATTAGTAATTTCTTTACCGATATTGGTATTAGCAATACAACGGGATACCACAAAAGTCGCTTTTAATTTTTCGTCTGTAATCTCAATACGCTGTTTAACCATATCTACCAGATCGGCAGTGGCCCAAATATCTAAAGGCGAAGGCTGGACAGGGATGATAACAAGATCAGCTGCTTTAATTGCTGATGCACTCATAGCTTCTACAGTCGGTGCCCCATCAATAAGAACAATATCAAAACGAGATAGCGATTTAATATCTGTATGAATAGTTGGGCGGTCGATACCTAACACTGGGATTGGATTGTCTTCATTTGTCGCTTTCCAGTCACGCATATTGCCCTGCGTATCTGAATCCACAATTGCTACGTTATAGCCTAAATGGGTAAAAGCACCCGCTAAACTAATCGTTGTAGTTGTCTTACCAGCGCCGCCTTTTTGGTTTGCTATAGCAATAATATAAGCCATTTTTTAACTTCCAGTTTGATGATGAATCCATTGAAGTATAAGGCTTTACGGCTGTCTGTCAATGAAATAAAAGGCTAAAAATCAGTAATTTGGCTATTTTAAGTGCAAATACGCTTATGCACTTATACATTTAAGTGCATAAATCGCTGTTTTTTTGAGGGTAGATATGGATATTCTGATGATAACTTTTTAACCTAATTTATTGATTTTAATAAGAGTGCATTTAACGAAAAGTGCATAAGAGTATAAGTGCATGAGTGCATATTTAAGGGTTTTTATTCAGATGGGAAAACCGAATAAATTTTGTATTTTTTTTATCTGATGATGGAGGGAATACAAATATAGGTTGTCTTATGAAAACTGTCTTAGTACAGCCCCCACTTATCCGCTACAACTTAAAAGATCGTGGCAGACAGTTTAGAGGGGTAGAGCGTAACTTTGATATTCCGGCTATCGTTGCTGCTATCAATTCTCCAGCTTGCCAGGAACGGGTAAAAACTCGCGGCATGTTGGGTTATCTCGGTCACTGGGTCCGTATCCGTTTTGGACTGGAGCCGCCAGAAGGAGGTATTGCACAAGGTAAGGCTCAGGCAGTAGAGCCTGCCATTGTAACCACGTACCTGAAAGCTTACCCAAACGGCGATATTGAACATCAAACCGAATTTTTAGATACAGACCCCGGGCGTATTGCTTCGCGTATGTATGATAGTAAAGTCGGCGGTTTTAGTTCGGCCATTGATGAAAATAAACCGACATTTTACGGCTTTGATTGGGTGAATGATCCGAACTATTCAACCAATCGCGGGTACAGTCTGACCCTGGATAGTGTCGTAAGTGGCGCAATGACCCTGGATGATATTTTAGCTGCTGAATTGCAAGATCGTACACAAGCCATGATTACGCTTTTGGAGCAAAGTGAATACCGTGAAAAGCTGGCCTTAGATAGCGCCGTAGCACTACGCAATGAAAATGATGATCTATTGTCATTACTTGCTGAGTACAACCAAAGCGCGAAGGTGCCAGAGGTGCCAGTCGGAAACAGTGAGGCTATGGAACGTATGACACGGGATAAGCTTGCTTTCGATTCAGCACATAATTTACCGCGTGTGGTTGTGCCTGATACTCAAGAGGATAAAAAACGCGCCCAAGACTACAATCAAATACGTGCACGGGTAATTCGCCATGTTTGAGCCAGTTAAAGTAGGCTTGGGTGAGTACTTGCAGGGTTTTTATGAAGAACTTGTAGCGACCACTCCAGCCTTAAAAGAATTTAAGAAGCGTGGCTTTTCCTACGGCTTTGCTTTTGCTCCTAGTCGTATGGTCGACCAGGCAAGTGCAATGCTGGAATCATGGCAAAAAAACGATACTACGGGCAAGCCTACGACTCCGGCAAAGTTGCCAGTTATCCTTGTAGCTATGGCAAAGGACTACACGCCCACGGGTAGAGATTTTAACTATCAAATTACTGACGGGCTTGAAATCACCTTACCGACTGATGCTAAAGAGCGTTATTTTAAAGTTAAGACTATCGCGGGTGATTTACGCATTCAACTGGCGATCTGTGCAAGTGATGAAGCCACGGCCAAGAGCTTAGCCGCTCAATTGCTATTGTATGTGGATTCACCAGTGCGCAGAGGTTTTGATGCAAAATACACTTTTGCTAAAAATGATGTGTATTTTCCTTGTCAGATTGATGCGCCCGATAGCCCTGCTTTAAACGTGGATACCGGGAGTACTAACATCACGATCCTGGCCGTTGATTTTACGCTGCATTGCACAGTGCCGTTATATGATGCGCCAGATGAGAATGAACCGAATGATGGTAAAGGGACTGGGCCGGATGACCCAAGCGGATTCCCTCTAGTGAATGTAATCACTCAAAAGGATAATTCTACGCTAAAGAATAACCGTGATATTGAAATTACCGACTAACACGGATTAAGCGAGTGATGCTGTTTAAGTGACTGGTACTCAATACGCTCATCGTAACGTCTAAAGGCTTCATTAAGTGTTTCGGCATTTAATGAAGCTATCCCCTTCATCGTATTATCTGACTCGATAAGTACTGCATCATAAATATTCATGCTGTCCTTATAAATTACTTTCAGCTCAGCCAGGTTGTACCCGTTTTGTGTCAGTGAAGCTAAAACATTGTGCATGTCATTAGTCACACTTGCTTTGCCCTGGTCCAGATCCTCAATAACCATAAAGCCATTATCAGATAAGAAATAATCAAAACTAGCCGTACCAAATAAATTATTTTTACCCAGTTCGGTGTGTAATCTGCTTTTAAATTGCATCCCTGGAAAGCCTTGTTTGTCTGATGATTCCCTCTATTTTAAACCTTTAAGTTACTGTAAAGCAAAAATATATAGTATTTATATTATGCACTTATGCTGCAAAGCGCTTATACATCTAAGTGCATGAGTGCATAAACCCATAAGTGCATAATTGAACTGTATTAAGTCTCAATTTACTGCTATCTAACTGCATAACTGCATAACTGCATAACTGCATAACTGCATAACTGCATAACTGCATGAGTGCATATTCACTATGGGAAAACCAAGCGAATCAAGCCAAAGCAGCTAAATAGAATACCCATATAGGCGCTATGGGAGTGCACAAGTGAAACATAAATTACAGGCCAATATTCAGGGTTATCTTGGTCGGCCAGCAAGCCTATTTGGTATGTTTGATACTGAAACCGGAGTGCTGGTTATTGCAACTGCAGCCTCTAAGAAACTGGCCCCAAAAGATGACTGTATTTTTATTACCAATCAACTCAAAACTGAACATGACTTTTTTATTGATGAAAGCAAGTTACTCGATTCGATTAGTAGTTATTACCGTCTGAAAAACGGTGTAGCAGAGGATGGGCAAACCTCCTTATTGAGATTCAGTGCCAAAGCGGGTAATGCCGACCCAGTGAGCAGTATTGAGGTTGACGGCGTATCTAAAAGCGGCATGGACTACCGTATTGCCCGGGATATTTCTAATGTCCAGATTGCGACTTTAGCCATGTGTTTATACGCAGAGAGCATATCAACTGTTGAGGATACTTTAGCAATGTTTGATGAGCTAGATGAACTCATGGAAGGTAACTGGGTAACGATATGACAGCGTATATAGATCAAAATACCCAGGCGGCCAGAGTATTTTTTAAGAAGGTTGCTAATTACGTTAAGGGGGCGAAGCCTTGGGATAACGTGATGACCTATGAAATTAAGCCAGATGAGTATGTGGACGCGACTTTAATTAGTCGGCGTGTATATGGGACCTCAGATGAGTTTCTGACTGTCATGGCCTGTGCGGGCATTGATAGCTTTGATGACGGTTTTGAACAAGGCATCTTGCTCTTACCTAGCCAGATCCAGCTCGATAAGTTAAAGCGTGAATCAGGGTATGAATCAGTACATAGTAATCGCCGTGATGGTAAACCCCGCTGGAGTAGAAATTAATGGTTGATGCAAATGACCGCAAGATTTCAGGCTCGATAGCGGCAGCCAAAGCCAGGGCAAAGGATAGCCAAGATAAGCGGGACAGTGCGCCAAATATCCTAACGCCTGGTGAGGTTCGCGGGGAATATGATGCTAACCGGATGCTTGAGACTACTCTAGGCGGGATCAAGCGAATTATGACGGCTGATGACCTGGCCGCATTTCGCCGTAATGCAGCTATAGCCGGGAAAAGCTTTGTTGGTGGAATTACTGCCAGGCAAGTGATCGACCGTTCCTTGTCTACGGATCGAAAGCGGGCAAGACAGGAAATTCTATGGGCTATGCCAAGTCATGCCAATAAGAATCAGAAAGGCCATTTAGCTGTTAATTTCAATACTGATGCCTCTGGCCGCAATGATGCGTCTAGGCATTATGTCCAGGTGGAATTTATAGGATTCCAGACAGCTATTGCATCCGGCGCTCATGCACCACAACGGGCGGCCCGTGAAATGGCTAAGGATAAGATCCGTTTTGACTGTGATTGTGGCCGTCATACCTACTTTTTGCGATACCTGGCCACGATTGGCAACTATAACTCTGGCCGATCCGAAACGGGCTACCCAAAAATACGAAACCCTAACCTGGTGGGCGTGGCATGTAAGCACGTTTTACGGGTAATGGCTGAAATTGAGGGCGGGGCATACGTGTTGCAATTCCTCACCAGGGCAATTGAAAAGGCACGTAAGGATAATGGCAAGGTACGCATTCAGAGCAGCCAAAAAGAAGCCGACAAACAAATCGAAAAGCAGTCTGGCCGTTCAACAACTCGCCTGGATTCCAGAGAAGAAAGGGATCTGCACCGTTCGCGCCTGGCATTACGAAAATCCGCAGCTGCAGCACGTACCAATATGCCAAAACCCAAAGTAAATGCTGGAGGTAGTCGCAAACTCGGCCAGCTAGGGAAAATGGGCCATACCAAAGCTACAGAAACAATCCTATTGCAGACAATTCAAGGTTTAGGAATTACGCGGGACCAGGCCATTGCTATGCTGGCCGGACTAAAAAAATAATCTAATTAGATTCTAATTAGGGTTTTATTCACCGTTTATGTGCTATCCAAAATAAGGTTTTAAGTATGCTAAATAATATTCCAAAGGGGCTAAATTCGATTACGCGCAATGTCGTGATCCGGCACCCGAACACGTTTAATTGTGAGTTTTATCGCCGTGCTGTAAATCGCATGGAGCCAGTAGTAGGGGAGCGACCTACCATTGGCGGCATGATGGTGATTTCTGTTGATGATGAAGTGGAAGTGAACTGGTCCATGATTGGCACCGGGTACGCTTTAGTTGCTGATCAATTCCAGCCGTCAATGATGATGGATCGAATGGATACCAATAACGGCAGCGGGGATGAATTTCGCTTTTTAATTGAGCCTGAACTAGAAGCGTTTGAAGGTGGTTTTGAGCCGAAAAAGAATGATGTGTTTTATGTGGTCCTGGGGGATATCCAGGATAAAGATGCACCACGTATTGCTTATGAAATTATCGGGGTTGAAACAACTGTAAACGTCCCACCGTATGTCCCGCGTTATGTATGTAATCGCCGGGATGACTTGGCTCCACACATAATGATGCAAGCATAATTCAAAATGGGAAAATCGAACGATTGAGCATTTTTTCAGGGGCAACAATGAGTAATTCCGAACTTCTCGGCATCTCATTGGAGTTTTTTAAAAAATGCCTGCTCGTCAATACAACAAGCAATCCACTATCGTAGTCGATGGCTTTCTTTCAGCTTTACAAGACAATGCACAACCTAAAGGCGGTACTTTTGATAGTGCTGGTGCTCAAGACTTCATTAACACTGCATTAGGTCAAAATGATGTAGCTGTGCCAGAAACTTTAAAAGGTGTACTGGATGCAGTAGGTGATAAGGAAGTTGATGGTATCTTACGCGCCGTTCTCGATGGCGCAAATGCTTACCAGGCGGCACACGGTCAAGCTATGCCTGCTGACGTTTTAGAGCAAGCTTTCCATTCTGCTTACTCTACTACGCCAGAAGCTCAAAAAGCGGCACTCGATTCCACGGGTAACAGCTTACAATCTGCTCAGTCTTACCAGTCTAACCGTGCGATTGTGGCGATCCTGACCACTACAACCGAAGCAATCCCGTTTGTTCACTACTTGCCAGCTGATATTAAGTCTAACCAGGCTAAATTGGCGATCCTAGAGCATACAACCGGATCTGCTGGTGGCTTATATGCAGAAGGTAGCCTCTTGGATGGTGCACATTCTGGTGATCGTTTTATCAGTTCTGCACGTGACCATGTTTTAACTCACGGTGATGCAGGTGCCTTAACAGGTAAGATTACCTCGATCCAAAAAACCTCTGATACCTGTGATCCAGATGGCAAAGTGGCTAAATTGGTCCGTGGTGCAACAATCATCTATGTGAACGGCCTAAAAGCAGCTCAAGAAGTTAGCTCGAAGTCTGTTATGTCACCGATTGCGGGTTCTGTAACGATTGGCGATACGCAGTATGCGATTAGCGGTAACGTAAACACCGACACTGGTGAAGTTGTACTTGCTGTTGCACCGCCACTACCAACAACCGTCCAAGTACTTGCGGAAGGCTTTATTGACTATGAACGTCAAGAAGATCTAACCCCTTCTATCATTACCAGCGTTGAAACTTTTGATCTGTTTGCTAACTCTTGGAGAGCTTTAACTCGTCAATCAATTGATTCGCGCACTCAAATGTCTAACGAATTGGGCCTAGATTCATATTCAGAAGGTGTAATTGCAATTCAGGCTCAGTTTGCCAATGAACGTCATTATGATGTGATCCGTAAAGCTCGCCGTGTTGCTGTCTGTAACCGCGAAACTTTCAACTTTAACTGGGATGCTGCGGGTGATTACAAAGTACGTGCCGATATCTGGCGTGACTTCTCATCTGCTCTAGGTGCTGTTTCTCAGAAAATGGCTCTATTGACGATGAATCACGGCGTAACTCATCTTTATGTGGGTGAGAAAATCGCAGCTCAAATGCAAGGTTTACCAAATGACATTTGGCAGCCAAGTGGTATCTCATCACGCCCGGGTATTTACCGTGTTGGTCGTTTGTTCGGCAAATACGATGTGTATTACACCCCTCGCGGCGTACATGAAGATGCAGAAGGCGCTGAGATCCTTTGTATCGGTCAAGCAAGTGACGTAACTCGTAACGCATTCATCTTAGGTGATGCGGTTGCTCCAACGGTTATCCCTCTAGCGACCAACTCGGACCTTAAAACAGGTGCAGGTTACTACGCTCGTAACTTCACAGCGGTAAACCCTCATAAGCATTCTGCTCAGGGTGCAGCTCTAATCACCGTTACCAACCTTTTCTAATTGGGTGCGCCAATGACTAAAAAAATCGACATTGGCGCTTCAATTTCAAGCCGGACAGATGCTAGTTCAACTGTTGAGAATATTTTTAGTGCTGAGGAATTTCCTTGCACTTTAAATGTTCAAAATCACACGGTTACTAGACTTGTCCTCCCTGAATTGAAGGCGCTAGACATTCCAGGACTGGGATCAATTGACGCTCAGTTTAATGATATCGGTGTGCTCAAGCGTGTTGTTTCAAGCCTGGCACAAATCTCAAGACTTAATCATTTTTCAGCTATGGCAACGATCCGTCTGCCTGGTGATCTAGGGGATCAAGATGCTCAAGAAGCTGAACCGCTATCTGAAACTGAAAACGAATCTGATGCTCTACAAAACGGCGAAACAGGCACTCCGACTGACGTATTGGGCGCAGGGTCGGCTACTTCTACTCAAGATCTTGAGCAAGTCCAAGCCACAGTAATTGAAGAACTACCAGGTGGTGTTTTGCTTGTGGCTGTAGAGAGCATCAAGTTTGAAGTGAAAAAAAACCAGTTACGTGAAAACGGAACTTTGACTGCTGGTGGTATCGCTGCATACCAAGCTGCAAAAAATACAATTAATCAATAACGGTGCAATATGACAACCTCATTTGTAAGATCTTTAGGTGAACAGGCTGGTGTACAGCTAAACCCTTTAGTAGATAACTCAGAAATGCCTGCATCTGGCAATGCTGATCAAAGCTTTGCTATTGCTATGCGGGCCACTCGCGGACGTATCGATAAAGCGTTCGCTGTAGATGGATCAAACTTCTACAAGCGTTTAGGTTATGGTGAGACTTTAAGAGCCAATGCTTTAAATGAAGCTTGGGTTCAGGTATTTGAAGCATTAAATAATGGTACTTACAGTGCGGCAGTTTCTCGCCTGGTTGGTCCAGATGCTAAAAATAACTGGATGACCTTAAAATTTGATCAGGTAGAGGGTGGTGTAACCTTTGCTGTAGCTGATGGTGATCCAACGGATTACGATATCGCAGTGAAGCATCTTGAATGTTTTAACGATGGTATCACCCTATCTATTCATGCTGATGAAAACCGCCAAAACGGTTCTTTAGCAGCAAATGATTATGTAACCCTGGTTCTGTCAGATCCTAAAGGCATTAAGTTATATGAGTTCTCAGGCTCATTAACAGAAGGCTCTAAAGATGATTCTGGCAACTCAGACTATTTGCCTGATGTGATTGAATCGCTCACAAATAATGTTGAAGTGAAAGTTTCTACTAAGCTTTCTGTGGCAACTTCATCGGATGCTTATGGTTTTGATGAAAACGGCGAATCAAGCTGGGTGACTTCTTCGGTGCTTAGCTATTTTAGTGAAGGCGCAGTCGGGAATTACACCACTGAAACTTATGTAAATGCACGTGAGCAGTTAGAAAAAACGCAAATCGAATACCGCTATATTGCGTCTGGTGGATCTAAAGCGCCTGGTCTATTGGCTCAGTTAATTACGCTGTCTTTTAATACAAATCGCCAGTTCCGTTTTGATGTGCCAGGTGAATTAACGCCAGAACAGGCTATTGCATTCATTGAATCAATTAACCCATACGGCGCTAAAGCTTCACACTTGATTCATGCGTATTGGGCACCGCTTAAAACCAATGACCCAAGCGGCGTGAATGGTAAAAGCTATATCGGTACGTCTGGCCTAAACATTGGTCTAGCGTGTGGCCGTAACGCGGCTAAAAATGCAAAAGGCTTTGCACCTAAAAACTACCCGGTTGCTGGTCGTATGTTCCCAGTTACACGCTCAGGCATTGTGCAAACGTATACGCCTAGCGGTGCTGAGCTTTCACAGCTGGCTGCTGCAAAAATTAACCCAGTGATTTATGAATCTTACGAAACAGGCGGCTTATATGTGTTCCTGGATTCATTAACGTGTGCACCCGTTAAAAACAGCTTACGCAAACTGATTGCCGTTGCTGAAATGTCCACTTCGGTTGATGACGCGGTAACGGGTACTGCAAAAATGTTCTTACAGCTGCCTATGTCTCAGGCTGTTAAGCGCATGAATGGCTGGATGAAGAAATATCTTGAAGGTGCGCAATCTGCTGAATGGATCGTTCCATCTGAGGATGCGGCAATGTCTGGTGGTGCGTTCAAGTTTGAGATTAAGCCTAATGCGACCCGTCCATACGATCAAATGGACGTAAAATACTGGGTTCACTACGATGGTACTGCCCGCCAGATCTTCGCCACTCAAACATTAACTAAATAATTGGGAATAGGGAAAATGACAACTCTAACCGATATTTTGCGCGGCCGACTTTATTCAAAAACTCCGCCTGCAACTGTATCAAAAGCAACTTTCGATAGTGCTGCAGTTGAAAATGCAACTTTCGATTCAGCCGAAGGCTATGAACTGAGTGCTATTGCTCAGCAAGCAGTGGCGGCGATTCACCAGTGGGTTGAGACAGATGATCTTGATTCGGGTGAAACAATGGCTGATCGTCTGATGGGTCTATTTGTTGGTATCGCTGATGCTAACAAAGATGGTGAACTTGATGATGATGAGCAAGAAATTGTTGAAGCTGCTC
>CANQWW010000092.1 GCA_947627655.1 uncultured Acinetobacter sp.
TGGTGCGCTCAGCGGGACTCGAACCCACGCCACAGGCTTCGGAGACCTGTACTCTATCCAGTTGAGCTATGAGCGCTTTTATAAAAGATGCGCACATCATATCAAAAAATCGCACAAGGTAAACAACTATATATAAGTCAGTGATTTTATTGTCTATGCTTTGAACAATCTGCTCACACCTTTATTGCGGAATTCATACTCAATTACTTGGCTTATTTATACAGATCACTCACAATATCTCAACTTTTCACCATTTGAGATCTCCATGACCGATGCATTGACCTTAAGGGATTTGTCCAAGACTTATCAAAATGGCTTTCAAGCATTAAAAGGAATTAATCTGGATGTACCAGAGGGTGAGTTTTATGCTCTGCTTGGCCCAAATGGTGCGGGCAAATCCACCACGATTGGTATTATTAGTTCACTGACAAAAAAAACTGCTGGAACTGTAGAGATTTTCGGTCACAATTTGGATACCCACCCTTCAGCAGCCAAACAGTGTCTTGGTGTAGTCCCGCAAGAATTTAACTTCGCACAATTTGAGAAGACTTTTGATATTCTGGTGACTCAAGCAGGCTATTACGGTATTCCCAAGAAAATTGCCCAGTCCCGTGCAGAAGAATATTTAAATAAACTCGGCTTATGGGAAAAGCGTGAAACTCAGGCACGTATGCTGTCTGGTGGGATGAAGCGTCGTCTGATGATCGCTCGGGCCATGATGCACCAACCAAAGCTGCTGATTCTGGATGAACCGACTGCGGGTGTCGATATTGAACTGCGCCGTTCGATGTGGGACTTCCTGAATGAAATGAATAGTCAGGGTACATCTATTATTCTGACCACCCATTATCTGGAAGAAGCAGAAATGCTCTGTCGGCGTATTGCGATCATCGACCGGGGGGTGATTAAAGAAGACACCACCATGAAGAACTTCCTAAATCAGCTGAATGAAGAATCCTTTATCTTTGACCTGGCCGAGCCGATTGAACCGATCCAGCTAGATATTATTGGGGTGAAGTTTAATCTGGTGGACCCAATGACCCTGGAAATCACCCTAGATAAAGCGCACAGTATGAATGACCTGTTCCATTTATTGGAATCACAGCAGATTAAAGTACGCAGCATGCGCAACAAATCGAATCGTCTAGAAGAGTTATTCGTAAAAATGGTTGAGAAAAACTTGGATGGAGCTGCGCAATGAATCTAAATCAACTGAGCGTTGCCCTGTACACCATTGTCTATAAAGAAATCCGTCGCTTTATGCGCATCTGGCCACAGACCTTATTGCCGCCAGCCATTACCATGTCTTTATATTTTGTGATCTTTGGTAATCTAGTCGGTTCCCGTATTGGCGAAATGGGCGGCTTTAGCTATATGCAGTTCATTGTGCCCGGCCTGATCATGATGGCCGTGATTACCAACAGTTATGCCAACGTTTCCTCCAGTTTCTTCAGCTCTAAATTCCAAAAGAGCATTGAAGAGCTGATCATGAGTCCAGTACCTTTACATGCAATCCTCTGGGGCTATGTTCTGGGGGGTGTGACACGTGGTATTCTGGTGGCGATTATTGTCACCACCATGAGTCTGTTTTTTACAGACTTATATATTACCAACTGGTTTGTAACAATTTATACCGTATTAATTACTTCCTTGCTTTTTTCCTTAGGTGGTTTTATTAATGCAGTCTATGCCAAATCCTTTGATGACATCTCGATTATCCCCACTTTTGTGCTGACACCCCTGACCTATTTAGGTGGTGTATTCTATGCCATTAGTGTTTTAAGCCCATTTTGGCAAAATCTCTCTTTAGTTAACCCGATCGTATATATGGTCAATGCATTCCGTTTCGGCATTCTGGGTCATAGCGATGTCAATGTCTCTATTTCATTGATCGTAATTACCTTCTGGTGCGTCGTGCTCTACGGTATTGCTTACTATTTATTGTCTCGTGGTTCAGGAATGCGTGAATAATGAGTGTAGAACTTTCTCTCCTTGGTAAAGACACCAACTATCCAACAGAATATCAGCCAGACATTCTGTTTCCGATCTCACGTGCCCCGGCGCGTGAAAAATATGCTCATGTAGAAGCGATTCAGCAAGGCCTTGACTGGTGGCATATTTTTGAAATTTCTTGGCTCAATGCCGCCGGTGTACCACAGGTCGCAATTGGTCGAATGACTTTACCCGCTTCTTCTCCAAATTTGATCGAATCCAAATCTCTTAAGCTGTATTTCAATAGCCTGAATTTTGCCAAGTTTGAGTCTAAATCAGCTTTTATTGCGACAGTCGAACAGGATTTATCTAAAGCCGCTGAAGCGGACGTAAAGCTAGATCTGTTCCATGTAGATGAGCTGGACATTGCCAAGCCTGAAGGAATCTGCCTGGATGAACTGATCCCAGAACGTCTGGAAAATCATCCTGATGCGACGTTATTGGCTCTAGATAATGAAAGTGATGAAAATGTCGAAGTTCAGCTTTATTCACATTTATTAAGAAGTAACTGTCCAGTCACTGGACAACCAGACTGGGGTACAGTATTTATACGTTATCAGGGTAAAAAACCTTGTTATAAGAGCATTTTGGCTTATATTATTTCCTACCGTCAGCACAACGGTTTCCACGAACAATGTGTGGAACAGATTTTTGCCGATATCTGGCAAAAGCTGCAACCGGAAAAGCTGATGGTATATGCAACATATACACGTCGTGGGGGTCTGGATATTAACCCTTGTCGTGTATCTGATTCCACATGGATGCCTCGCCCTATTCGTTTAGCGCGACAATAAAAAAACATTGAGGTTTAACGATGCCTTTTTTTGGATTTATTCCTTCAGCAGAACTTTTAAATACAATTCAGACTGCACAGAAAAATAAAAATTCCAGCGAACCGCTGTATCCACTTCGTGACAAAACGGCATTAATGATCAATGATGAGATCATTGATGCCATTTTGACTGAACTTGTACGCAAGTTCCCAGCAAGTGATAAGCGTGATACTGCGGAAAAACTGGCAGGATATATCAAGTCCACGGTAGCAGTCTTGCTCAAGCAGTTATTGGGCAAAGCTCCCAATGAGGTGGTACGTGAATCCATTGCCTTTTCTGAACGCAGTCTGTTTAAGGATCCTGAAGGCAACATCCGTATCGGTGAATCTCTCGATGCCAATCTGGTCACTAACCTTAAGTACCAGTTTGCTGAAGTTCAGGCTGGCAATGCAATTGACAAGCAGGCCCTAAGCAATCTGTACAAACAGTTTGGTGAAGCGACTGTACGTCATTTCATGGTCGACTTTAACCGAACGCTTGACCTGGGCATGATCAAACGTAAGGCAGCCGATATTGGTGCCTCCGCCGTGATCAAGGCGATTAATATCGCTGCCGATAAAATCATTCTGAACTTGACCAAGGATGAGCTTAGAGTCATGGCAGAATACCATGACACTCTGTTCTATTCTTAACAGTACTCATGCGAAAAGCCTGACTCCGGTCAGGCTTTTTTATGACCATAGAAATCATTTGTTACAGTTAATGCCTTTTCACAAGAAAAATGACCTAAAAACAGGCATTCTTTGTCTTTTTTTGTCAAAGCGACTGTGCGCCTTAAACCAGTCAATGTTATCTTTAAAACATCTGAGCAATTATGTTCTGTTTACAAGATTTTATATGTAATCTTGTTCCGCGCCTTGGCTAGAAACAGGTCCGCTACAGATAGAATGCAAAAATGTCATATTGCCAACTCATTCATGTAATTGGAAATCAGTGTCAGATGTTAAAACCAGATTTTTATAAAAAACTTCAACGTATTTCTCTTGTACTCGCGGCACTTAGTTTTAGTAGTTTTGGTCAGGCCAACAATTTCCAGTCTCACCCCGCCTATCCTGCATTTAAATCCAAGACCATGCAGCAATATGGCTTGAGTAATGAACAGATTGACTGGGCCATGAATGGCACACGCAACTTACCCAACGTGCTGAGCATCATGAGCCGTCCTGGCGAAAGCAAACCGTGGTACTCCTATAAAACCAATTTTCTGGCAGAAAGCACCATTCAGCGTGGCGTGCGTTTTAAGGCACAATATGCCGACACCCTGCACCGTGCTGAACAACAGTTTGGTGTACCTCAGTCAATCATTCTGGGCATTCTGGGCGTAGAAACTGGTTTTGGGAGTAATAAAGGGTCATTTGTTACCCGTGATGCACTGGCCACCTTAGGGTTTAATGGTGATCGTCGTAATGAATATTTCCAGGATGAACTGGCTGCTCTGATTGCCTGGTCATATAAAGATGGCGTACCGACCAATTCTGTGGTGGGCTCTTATGCGGGTGCGATTGGCTATCCACAATTTATGCCAAGTAATATTCCAAAGTTTGCTGTGGATTATGATGGCAATGGTCACATTGACCTTCGAAACTCTGCTGTGGATGCGATTGGTTCGATTGCCAATTATCTGGCTCAACATGGCTGGCAACGCAATCAGCCGATTGCTTTCCCTGCACGTTATACCGGCTCCAATCCGGACGCGGTAATTGCCAAAGACCTGACTCAGCCTACTCCCTATGGTGTGCTTAAAAATCAGGGGATTAGTCCAATGAATCCATTGGTAAAAATTGATGATCTGGATCTGGTCAATGTGATTCAGCTACAAGAAAGTTATGGGCCGATTTACTATATTACTTATCCTAATTTTCAGGTCATTACCACCTATAATAAAAGCCGAATGTACGCCACTGCATTGTGGTTATTAGGTACAGAAATCGTGAGCCGATAAGGCTCATTTTTAACATATACGACAAAAGTCAACATTTTTTTATGAGAAATAGATCAAATTCCAGGCTTTTTACATATCTTGTTACATTTTAGATCATTTTTTAACCATTTATTGTTTATTTTGTGTTCTTTTCAATATTATTTTAATTAAACACTAGACAGGTTGTGATCAGCATGAATATTATCGCTCGGTCAAATGTAGTTGCATAAGTTAAATATCAGGCTTGTTTATCTGGGTTTTCATAGCTTTAACGCGACCATTTAAACCAGCTGCTAGGAGTTGATTCGATGCATTCTTCGATTAAATATTTACTGGCTCTTGCCACGACGGTCACCCTGACCCAGTCACAAGCAGAGCTCGTCCAGTCATCATCATTAAATCATGATCATGACCGTTCGCGTTTAGCGACCCGTGTTTTGAACCATGAAGCTCAAAGCTTCAATTCAAACTTTACTAACTTAAACAGCCTTTCAATCACTGAGCGTTCTGGCGACAAAGTTCGTCGTGAAACGATTGCAGCAAAAATTGAAATTCCTGAAGATGAGCCTTCAGTGATTGAAAAACTGAACACCGTTGCATCCAATACTGTGCGTAAATTTAGCCAGACAGGCACAGCATCTTGGTATGGTCGTCAGTTCCACGGTCGTAAGACAGCCAGTGGTGAAACTTTCGACATGAATGCAATGACTGCTGCACACCGTAGCCTGCCATTGAACTGTTATATCCGTGTAACCAATAAAAATAATGGCAAAAGCGTAGTGGTCAAAGTCAATGACCGTGGCCCGTTCCATGGTAACCGCGTAGTCGATCTGTCTTATGGTGCCGCCAAACAGCTTGGTATTACCAATGCAGGTGTTGCTAAAGTCAGTATTGAGCGCGTAGCTGGTCCTAATTCCTAAGCTTTAACTTGCAATACATTTGACCTAAAAGCCACATTTAAAAATGTGGCTTTTTTTATAGGCTTGTTTTTGTTCTAAGCTTAGAGACGCTTCCTGTCCCTGTGATTTAGGTCCAGTTATGTGCACTCCTGCATCTATCTACTCACTCTCGACCTTTCTGACGGCCAAGGTTTGCTCTGCCTCTATTTCTGTTTTATATTCAGAGAAAATAGAATGACAAGGAGCAGACAATGAAAACGGTTAGCGAATGGTTTGAGGAATATAACGAAAGTCACCAGAACAAAACCAACAAGCTCATACATTGGGTGTGTGTTCCGACCATCTATTTTTCCATCATTGGTATCTTGGCACATTTTAGTGCTTTGCTTACAGCTCTTCTCATTGTCCTTGCCATGCTTTTTTATAGCCGCCTTGATATAGTGCTGGCAGTAGCGATGGCCGCCCTGACCTTAGTCATGGCTTGGCTGATCTGGATTCTTCCGCTAGGAACAGGCTTTTATATAACACTGTTTATATTTGCCTGGATCGGTCAATTTTATGGCCACAAAATTGAAGGAAAGAAGCCTTCTTTCTTTAAAGACCTGCAATTCCTTCTTATTGGCCCTATTTGGTGTATGGATGCTTATCTAGGCAAACTACTTCCCAAATGGAAATTTCGCCACACAAGCGAAATGAAGCGCATTTAACCCTATTTTTCGATTTATTCAATAGGAAGAGCCTTATTGATAGGTTCTTCCCTGCTGTTTTAACCATTCATTGACATGTTTTCAGCTAGGGTTATGATGAGTCCAGAACTCTCCCACTCTGGTCGCTGTATGCATATTCACCATAAAACTCGACCTGATGAGCTTTCTAAATATTCTCGACTCGCGCTGCCAGATCAATATGATGTGCCATTAGATCCGACTGGCCATTACTCAATTCTAAAATGAATTTCTGATGCCCTGAACCGTCGTGATCATCCTTTCATACGGCAAGCACTTTACCTGTGGCTCGAACCTGAATATCACCTTGGCTCTGCTGATCAGCCTGTGCAATTCGCTAGATATCATCCTCAGTCACAGGCACGCGCTGTTTAACTTCAGATTTATCTTTAAGGACGTCTTCTATTGAAGATGCAAAAGTATGATGCTGTTGTTGGGATTAAGACAGATTTAGCCCTAAATAAGCCGCGACCAGAAGTACTATCACTACTCCAATCCCCATATTGGTTTTATTTACCATCATTCCTCCCTAATCAGTCTGGATTGAGCCACAAAAAAAGCCCCTAAAGGGGCTTTTTTTACTACATCATTTGCTAAAGCAAATTATTTAGCAGCAGCCTGAGCAGCAGCAACTTCTTCAGCGAAGCTCATTTCTGCTTTCTTCTCAATGCCTTCGCCCACTTCGAAACGAGTGAAGCCAGCAACTGTAGTACCAGTCGCTTTCAGGATTTCAGCTACTTTCTTGTCGTTGTCGATAACGTATTGTTGACGCTCAAGCACAACTTCGTTCAGGTATTTCTCTACTGAACCTACAACCATCTTCTCAACGATGTTTGCTGGTTTACCTGATTCAAGTGCTTTCGCTTCAGCAATTTCTTTCTCTTTAGCGATCAGTTCAGCTGGAACCTGTTCAGCAGAAACTGCAACCGGGTTGAACGCAGCGATGTGCATTGCAAGACCTTTACCAGTCGCTTCTTCACCTGTGTAAGAAACCACAACACCGATTTTAAGACCGTGTTTGTAAACAGCCAGGTTGTCACCCTCTACGATCGCAGCACGACGTACTTGGATGTTTTCACCAATTTTTTGAACCAGTGCAATACGTGTTTCTTCAACAGTCGCACCATCTTCAAGTTTCAATTCAGCGATTTTAGCAGCATCAGTTTCGTTTGCAGCAAGAGCAGCAGCAGCAACTTTCGCAGAGAAACCAGCAAAGTTTTCATCTTTAGCAACGAAGTCAGTTTGACAGTTTACTTCTAAAAGAATTGCTTTATTGCCTTCTTGAGCAATCGTGATCGCGCCGTCAGCAGCAATGTTACCCGCTTTTTTAGCTGCTTTTGCTTGACCAGATTTACGCAGGTTGTCAATCGCTAATTCGATGTCGCCGCCCGCTTCTGTCAAAGCTTTTTTACATTCCATCATTGCCAAACCAGTACGGTCGCGCAATTCCTTAACCATGCTTGCTGTAACTGCAGTCATGTTAATCTCCTAAATTCGGTAGAAAATGAATTCTTTTTAGAACAGAAACGGCCCAGAGGATACTCATGGGCCGCCTGCTTATACGACGCTTACTTTGCCACCATCACATGTCGCAAAAATGACAAGCTAGCGTCTAACGCATTAAGCCTCAGAAGCAGGAGCTTCTTCAGCTTTAGCTTGTGCATTTGCTTGTGATTGAGCATATTCTTTACCAGCAAGAATCGCATCAGCCATAGCAGAAGCGTAAAGAGTTACTGCACGGATCGCATCATCGTTACCCGGAATAACGTAGTCTACGTTGTCTGGGTTAGAGTTTGTATCAACGATACCGATTACAGGAATACCTAGGTTTTTCGCTTCTTTGATCGCAATCGCTTCATGATCAACGTCAATTACGAACAATGCGTCTGGTAAACCACCCATGTTTTTCACGCCGCCAAGAGAGCGTTCAAGCTTTTCCATTTCACGAGAACGTTCAAGCGCTTCACGTTTAGTCAGCTTAGCGAAAGTACCGTCTTGAGATTGAGTTTGAAGGTCTTTTAGACGATTGATTGACTGACGAAGAGTTTTCCAGTTAGTCAACATACCACCTAACCAACGGTGGTCTACGTATGGTTGACCAGCGCGTTGAGCTTGTTCACGGATGATTGCAGAAGCTGCACGCTTAGTACCAACGAACAAAACTTTGTTCTTTTTGCTAGCCAATTGGTTAGCAAAGTTCAAAGCATCATTTAACGCAGGAACAGTATGCTCAAGGTTGATGATGTGAATTTTGTTACGCGCACCAAAGATGTATTCGCGCATTTTTGGGTTCCAAAAACGTGTTTGGTGACCAAAGTGTGCGCCTGCTTGAAGAAGGTCGCGCATGCCTACGTTGTAATCTGCCATTTTCTTTACCTTAAAGTTTGGGTTAGGCCTCCATATATCCGCATTCTCCACCTTTGCAGGCACCCAGAGTAATGTGTCGATATATGTGCGGATTTTTAATACACCATTCATCAACCTTCGCAAATTTATTCACGAAAAAGCATTTGATAAAATGGGCGGCTATTTATACCATAGTCATTCACAAATTTCCAAAAGTTTTTAGAGATCATGAACACTACTTATCAAGCTCCCCGTCGTTTAATCAAATCCACTGAAGATATCGAAAAGATGCGCGTGGCGGGACGACTGGCAGCAGAAGTGCTGGATATGATCAAACCACATATCAAACCGGGCGTTTCGACGCTGGAATTAGATACGATTTGTCATGACTATATTGTCAATGTTCAAAATGCGATTCCAGCGTGTTTGGGCTATGGCGCAGCGCCCGGCCGTCCTGCGTTCCAGCATACCATCTGTACCTCTGTCAACCATGTGGTCTGTCACGGTATTCCTTCAGAAGCTAAGATTCTGAAAAAAGGCGATATTTTAAATATTGATGTGACTGTGATTAAAGATGGTTTCCATGGTGACACCAACATGATGTATATCGTCGGCGGTGAAACTTCGATTTTGGCCAACCGTCTATGCAAAGTTGCACAAGAAGCGCTATATCGTGGTATGGAAGTGGTTAAACCTGGTGCAACCATCGGTGATATTGGTCACGCGATTCAAAAATACGTTGAATCTGAACGCTTTAGCGTAGTACGTGAATATTGTGGTCATGGTATTGGAACCACCTTCCATGACGAACCGCAGGTGTTGCATTATGGTCAACCAGATACTGGCATGGTGCTAGAAGAAGGTATGACTTTTACGATTGAACCTATGGTGAATGCGGGTGTATGGCAAACCAAACTACTGGGCGACAAATGGACAGTGGTAACCAAAGACCATAAATTATCAGCACAATATGAACACACTCTTTTAGTAACAAAAAATGGCGTAGAGGTCCTTACCCCGCGTCCTGAAGAAGATTTGTCACGTTTTACCGTATAAGTCTTACAAGAAGCGCACAAAAAAGGTTACCCTCAGGTAGCCTTTTTTATTTTATAGTTCACATATTTTATGCATTTAAGCTTTAGCCGGAAAGCGGGTAGTTACTGCCATTCAGCATCGAAGTTCAAGATAAACTCTGGCTATTACAACACTTTTTCCGTAAAGTTTTATAAATTCTTTTGCCCACTCCGCACTAATATAAGCTAAGATATTGTGCTTTTTATTTTTTTATCCCTATAAGAAGGAATACTGCCGTGGACGTACGTCTCTCTGATCGTGTAAATGCCATCAAACCGTCCCCAACGCTAGCTGTGACCAATAAAGCGGCTGAGCTTAAAGCTGCGGGTCATAACGTCATTGGCTTGGGTGCAGGTGAACCAGATTTTGATACCCCACAACACATCAAAGATGCAGCAATTGCAGCGATTAACAACGGTTTCACCAAATACACCGCTGTTGACGGTACGCCAG
>CANQWW010000093.1 GCA_947627655.1 uncultured Acinetobacter sp.
GGTGCAATACACCTCATGTCTCAAACAGTTGCGGATGACTTTTCTACCTATCAAATATGATCATGAATTTAAAAAAGAAAATAACAATCAATTGTTTAACTGACTGGTATTACCCAACCTGTTTGGGTCTTTTTTTATGATGATTTTTTAAGCTTGAGTTATGGGGAAGCGACAGCTTTAAGCCTGATGTCATCTACCCTTCTCTTTTGAGAGGCTTCTTCTTTTTTTCTTCATCAATTTAACAATTCATCTAAAATCAGCTCACGGTTTCTCTCTACTGATTCGCTAATTTAGTCTCATCGAAACAAATATGATGAATCTAGGTGAAAGCCATGAAAAAAGTTTTAACAACAATCGCTTTATCATTGAGTGCGCTGGTTGCAACTTCTGCAATGGCAGCACCACAACATGATCCACGTTCTGCACCGCATAAACCGGCACCACACTGGAACGCCAAAGACAGTAAAAAATGGAATGACAACCGCCGCGATGACCATCGTTATAACAACCGTATGGTCAACCCAAGCCGTGACTGGCGTACCGGCCAGAAGCTGCCGAAACAATATGATAATCGACGTTTTGAAGTCAGTGCTTATGAAGCACGTCGTCTGCCAAATGCCAACAAGAACCAGCAGTGGTACAAAATCAATGGCGACTATGTGCTGGTGAATGAACGCAATGACAAGATTGTACGTATCATGAATTAAGCCTCCTTCCCGTCTCAACTTTTTTCTATTGCACCTGAAGCCTGCTTCAGGTGTTTTTTTATTGCTGTACTTCCCTGCCGGCTTTTTTTAGAATCAAATTCACCCGTTATTTTTTGCCACAGGACAGCGCATGAATTCAGCAGAACCATCTCAAAGCACAACATTGCAATATGTGCACTGGTTTCGCCATTCTGCGCCCTATATCAATGCCCATCGTAACAAGACCTTTGTGATCATGTTTGATGGAGAGGCGGTGCTGCATGATAATTTTCAGCACATCATTCATGATATTGCCTTGCTGCATTCGCTCGGGATCCGCCTGATTCTGGTCCATGGGGCACGTTGGCAGATCAATCAGAATCTGGCCAACTGTCAAATCACCACGCCCATTCATCAACAGCGCCGGGTAACCACACGGGAATCCTTAAGCTGTGTCATGAATGCGGTCGGTTCGATTCGCCTGCAAATTGAGGCCCTGCTCTCTATGGGTCTGGCCAACTCACCGATGTATGGCGCGCGCATTGATGTGGTCTCCGGCAATTTTATTACTGCCAAACCGTATGGTATCCGTGATGGGATTGATTTTCAGCTGACCGGTGAAGTACGCACGGTCGATACCGATGCGATCCAGCGCCATCTGGATAGCCATAATATCGTGCTGCTCGGTCCAACCGGCTATTCTACGACAGGTGAAGTGTTTAACTTGCTGGCTGAAGAAGTCGCGACCCAAACCGCCATTCGCCTGAAGGCGGATAAACTGATTTTTCTGGGCAAACAGCACGGCCTGCTCAATAGCGCAGGACAGTTGCAACGTGAAGTCCATCCTGATCAGCTAGATGCGTATATGCTGCAGCATGGCGAGAATATGCCGGCAGAACGGAGCATGCAATTGTGCGCTGCACAGGAAGCCTCCATGAAAGGGGTGAATCGGGTGCACCTGATTTCTTATACCTATGACGGCGCCCTGCTGGAAGAACTGTTCACCCGGGATGGCTCCGGTACCATGATCACCGATGCGCATTATGAAGATGTGCGCATGGCCGGCATTCAGGATGTCGGCGGCTTGATCAACCTGTTGCGTCCTCTGGAAGAAGAAGGGATTCTGGTGTATCGCTCCCGGGAGCGTCTAGAAAATGAAATTGAACAGTTTGCTGTGATTGAACGCGATGGCATGATTCTGGCCTGTGCTGCCCTGTATCCTATTCCGACCACAGGCAATGAACTGCGTTCTGCAGAAATCGCCTGTGTGGCCGTCCATCCGAGTTATCGAAAATCCAACCGCGGCAGCCAGATTTTAAATTATCTGGAAGATAAAGCACGTAGCATGGGGATTCAGCAGTTGTTTATCCTGACCACACGCACCGCACACTGGTTTTTGGAACAGGGTTTTGAACAGACCTCGGTGGATGAGCTACCGGATGCGCGTCAGGCCTTATATAACTACCAGCGTAGCTCTCTGGTCTGTAAAAAGTCACTTTAAAGTGACTTTTTATTGGCCTTCTATATCTTAATTTTTGCTAAAGATATCAAAAACTTCTGAATTTCTATTGTAAAAAGCATTGCGGAGTTTTGCATATCCATATCTCAATATTTCAATAAAAAAATTAACCTTATATTTCAAATGTTTATAACTTAAACCTACTTCGCTTTATCAAAACATCAAATCACTTTTTTACATAAGTTTTGCACTTTTTTATTTATCTTTTTTCTTCATTAGAAATTCCTGAATAGTTATTTTTTCTGAAAAGAAAAAGCGATTAGCGTATGCCTAACTTATCTATTCCATTGTATTGGCTTTTGTCAGGAGTTTATCTTCATGCGCCCGTCTTCGCTTAAATTTAGCGCAAAAACCATCCTTCTAAGCACTGCGATTGCGGGCGTGATGATGCTTTCTGGCTGTTCCAAACCAGAAGAAAACCTCACCTTGAATATTGGTTTCCAGAAATATGGTGTGCTGCCTATCCTCAAAGAGCGCGGCACGCTGGAAACATCATTAAAAGAACAAGGCGTGAATGTGAAATGGGTCGAGTTTCCGGCCGGTCCTCAATTGCTTGAAGGTTTAAATGTCGGCAGTGTTTCTTTTGGTGAAGCGGGTGAAGCGCCACCTATCTTTGCCCAAGCCGCCAACTCCAATCTGGTCTATGTCGCCAATCAGCCTGAAGCAGCAAAAGCAGAAGCCTTAATCGTACCGAAAGATTCACCGATTCAATCGATTCAGCAACTGAAAGGCAAACGGGTGGTCTTGAACAAAGGTTCCAACGTGCATTACTTACTGTTGAAAGTTCTCGAAGCCAACAATCTGAAACTCAGTGATATTGAAGTGATTTACCTGCCACCATCCGATGCGCGTGCTGCCTTTGAACGTGGTGCCGTCGATGCCTGGGTTATCTGGGATCCATTCTTTGCCGCAGCAGAACATCAGATTGGTGCACGCGTGATTGCAACAGGTGAGAACGTGGTGAGTAACCATCAGTTCTATCTGGCAGATCGTAAATTTGCCGAAGCCCATCCGCAAGTGATTCAAGCCGTTGTGAATGAGCTGAACCTGACCACTGAATGGGTAGAGTCCAATCAGGGCGAAGCCGCCAAATTACTCGAAAAGCCTACAGGTCTGGCATTTGATGTCTTGAAGACCTCCATTTCTCGTATGGGTTTTGGGGTAAAACCGCTTTCTCCAGATGTGATTCAAAAACAACAACAGGTCGCAGATGCCTTTTATGGACAGCAGTTGATTCCACAAAAGCTGAATATTGATGCAGCCATTATTAAATAAAAAAAGATCAGGACCTCGCCATGCGCAGTTTAAATACCGTCAGTTCTATCAGTTTGGCCATTTTGGGTTTAGGACTCAGTGCCTGCCAGAACCAGGAACAGCCACAATCGTTGGCAACGGCGGAAACTGCGTCTGCGCAGGATGTCAAAACCATCTCGATTGGTTTCCAAAAATCGTCCTTGAACTTGCTGGTGGCACGTGATGAAAAGCTGTTTGAACAGCAATTCCCACACGCCAGAATTGAATGGAAAGAATTTCCTGCTGGTCCACAAATGCTGGAAGCCCTGGCGGTAGGTGCAGTGGATTACGGTAATGTCGGTAATACGCCACCGATCTTTGCTCAGGCAGCCAACAAAGACCTGAGCTATGTCGGCTATGAAGTTTATTCAGATGATGCTTTGGCTTTGATTGTGCCGCCACAAAGCCCAATCCAAAAGATCGAAGCACTTAAAGGTAAACGGATTGCCCTGCAAAAAGGCTCCAATGCCCATGAATTCCTGGCCAAGATTCTGGCCAAAGCCCATTTGAGCTGGACCGACATTCAGCCGATCTGGTTGCCGCCGGCAGATGCACGTGCAGCCTTTGATAAAAACTCTGTGGATGCCTGGGTGGTTTGGGATCCATTCCTGTCTGCCGCTGAACTGCATGGTCAGGCACGAGTCATCACGACAACCGGTGATTTCGACAAGACCTATACCTTCTATGTCGCCAATCTGAAGTTTATTCAAGCCCATCCACAGGCAAATGAAGGTGTCCTGAAAGCGCTGAATCATGCCGATCAGTGGATTATCAACAATCAGAATCTGGCTTTAGAGATTTATCAAAAAAATACGGGTCTGGATAGCGCAGTGGCGAAAAATGCTTTTGACCGCCGTATGAAGCCCTCTCCGATTCAACCGCTTTCCACTGAAGTGACTCAGTCACAGCAAAACATTGCGGATCAATTCCAGCAACTTGGATTGATTCCTAAAAAAATTACTGTCCAGCCCATTGTCTGGTCAGCTCTTACTTCAAATTGATCACCGAGCAATATCATTTTTAAGGAATATCACATGAAAATTTTCTGGTTTATCCCCACACATGGCGACAGTCGTTATTTAGGTACCAGCAAAGGTGCCCGCCAAGTCGATCATGCTTATATGAAGCAGATTGCAGTTGCAGTCGATAACTTGGGCTATGAAGGCGTTTTAATCCCCACTGGCCGTTCATGTGAAGATCCATGGTTGACAGCAGCAAGCCTGATTGATGCCACTAAAAAACTGAAATTTCTGGTGGCGCTACGCCCGGGTGTTACCACGCCGGCCCTGACTGCACGTATGGCGGCAACCTTTGACCGCCTGTCTGGTGGTCGTATCTTGCTAAATCTGGTGACAGGTGGCGATGAGCAAGAGCTGAAAGGCGACGGCGTTTATGAAGATCATGCCACCCGCTACCAAACTGCGGCTGAATACACCACCATCTGGCGTGAAATTTTGGCACGCTCACACACGGGTGAAAGCTTCACTTTTCATGGCGAACGCTTAAGTGTCGATGATGCCAAACTGCTCTATCCACCGATTCAACAGCCATATCCGCCACTCTGGTTTGGTGGTTCTTCAGACGCAGCCGTTGAGCTGGCAACTGATCAGGTCGATACTTACCTGACTTGGGGCGAACCACCGGCAGCAGTAAAAGAAAAAATTGAAAATGTCCGTGCCAAAGCTGCAGCAAAAGGCCGCAAGCTGAGCTACGGTATTCGTCTGCATGTGATTGTGCGTGAAACCAATGAGCAAGCTTGGGCTGCAGCTGAAGAACTGATCCAGTATGTGGATGACGCGACCATTGCTGCGGCACAAAAGAAATTCAAGCAAATGGACTCGGTCGGTCAGCGTCGTATGGCCGAACTGCACAATGGTGACCGTAGCAAACTTGAAGTTTCTCCGAACCTGTGGGCCGGTGTAGGTCTGGTGCGTGGTGGTGCGGGGACAGCACTGGTCGGTGATCCAGAAACTGTCGCAGCACGTATTCAGGAATATGCAGACTTGGGTATCGATACCTTTATTTTCTCAGGCTATCCGCATCTGGAAGAATCGATCCGTTTTGCGGAACTGGTTTTCCCATTATTACCACTGGAAACGCAGCAAAAACTGGCACAGCCGAATCTGACCGGCCCATTCGGTGAGATCGTGGCCAACAACTACACGCCAGATGAAAATAAAAAGGCTGCGAGTGTTCAGGAGCCGGCTTAATGTCAAAAGTTGTTTCAATTGAAACGGTCAAAGCCAAGCCGGTTTCACGTGGAACACTGTTGGGGCAGCGCCTGCTGCCCTGGTTGGTTCCGCTGGGACTAATTGTGCTCTGGCAGATCGCATCAAGTACCGGGCTGCTGGAAAGCCGGATTCTGCCTGCACCGAGTGCCGTGGTCATTGCTTTCTGGAACCTGCTAATGAGTGGTGAGCTGTGGACACATGTCAAAGTCAGTGCAGGACGAGCCCTAAGTGGTCTGCTGGTCGGTGGTGGTCTGGGGCTGTTACTGGGTCTACTCAATGGTTCATCCAAAACCGCATCGGCCCTACTGGATACCACCTTGCAGATGATCCGTAATATCCCGGCCTTGGCCTTGATTCCTCTGGTGATTCTCTGGTTCGGGATTGATGAATCTGCCAAGTTATTCCTGGTGGCAATCGGGGTATTCTTCCCGATTTATATCAATACCTATCATGGTATCCGCTCGGTCGATCCACAGCTGATTGAAATGGGCAAAAGCTATGGCCTGACCCGCTGGCAGCTGTATAAAGAAATTATTTTGCCGGGTGCCATGCCTTCTATTCTGGTCGGACTGCGTTTCGCACTGGGTCTGGTCTGGGTGCTACTGATTGTAGCTGAAACCATCTCGGCCCAATCCGGCATTGGCTATATGACCATGAATGCCCGCGAGTTCCTGCAAACCGATATCGTACTGGTCGGTATCTTACTGTATGCCCTACTCGGCAAACTGGCTGATGTGCTGGCGGTCGCCTTGGAGCGTTATTTATTGCGCTGGCATGCTGGCTATCAAAAATAAGTGAAAATAAGGAGCATGTGATGACTGATCTGAGTTTAGGGCGTCTGGCCAACGAGCCGACAGCACCCACCGACCAGACCACAGCAGATATCAATCCGAATGCAGTGGTCGGTGCTGAAATCATCATTGAACAGCTGCACAAGTTCTATGGTTCAGTCAAGGTTTTGGAAGATCTGGATCTGCATATTCAGCCAGGTGAGTTTCTGGCCATTGTCGGGCGCAGTGGCTGTGGTAAAAGCACCTTATTGCGCCTGATTGCCGATCTGGAACAGCAAAGCTACGGCGAAATCAAATTTAAATCGGCACGTCATATTCGTGAAGGCATCACGGCAGATGATATCCGGGTCATGTTCCAAGACCCACGTCTGCTGCCATGGCGCAGTATCGAGCAGAATGTGCAACTCGGCTTAGCGAAAGATCAGCATGCCAATGCCTCCCACATGCTGGAGAAAGTCGGCTTAAAAGAAAAAGCTGGTCTATGGCCTTCCCAGTTATCTGGTGGACAGCGTCAGCGTACTGCTCTGGCACGTGCCCTGTCACATAAGCCGCGTATTTTGCTTCTGGATGAGCCGCTTGGCGCTTTAGATGCCTTGACCCGTCTCGACATGCAGAACCTGATTGAAAAGTTGTGGACTGAACAGGGCTTTACCGCCATTTTGGTCACCCATGACGTGAGCGAAGCCGTGCAACTAGCCGACCGGATTATCTTGCTCGATAAAGGTCATATCGCCAAAGAGTTCCGAGTTGACCTGCCGCGTCCCCGTCAGAAATGTTTAAAATTTGCGGAACTGGAGCAGCAGGTTTTAAATGCGGTACTGGCCACCTAAAGACAATACAACCCGGACCTGTTCTAGCATCCGGGTTGTATTTTGATCGATATATCTACAACAGCGATTGGTCAAAAGTACCGGTAGCTTAAAGTGAAAAATGTGATGGATTTGGCATTTATAAAAATAACTTGATCATAAAAAACTTCAAAATAATTTAAGTAATTTCAAAAGTTTGATTTTTATCCTGAGATCTGCCAGTTTCCTCGGAAGGACAGCCTTGATCTAAAGAACAAATTATCATTATTCAAAAAATTAGCCCGCCAGTTGATGCACAAATCTGACGATTTGCCGTACAATTCAATATTCCCCTTTTTAATTGTTTTTATATTTGCTAATGGAACAAAAAAAGAGTACTCAAAAACGCAATCAATTGCTCAGTGCTGCACTGGATGTTTTTTCCCTCTATGGTTTTAACGGGGCAAGTCTGGATGAAATTGCACAAATTGCAGAAATGCATAAATCCAATATTTTCTATTATTATGAAAATAAAGAAGCCCTGTATGTCGAAGTGTTAACCACTGTACTGCAAAAGTGGCTGGCACCGCTGCAAACGCTGGAAGCCGAGCTTGAACCGGAAGAAGCGATCACCAACTATCTGATACAGAAAATTGAAGTATCACGCACGCAACCTAAGGCATCGCGTCTGTTTGCGCTGGAAGTGATTCAGGGTGCCCCGCATATTCTGGAAATTCTCAAAGGTCCGCTGAAAAAATTGGTCAAGCGTAAAGCCAAAGTGATCAGTAACTGGCAGGAACAAGGCAAGATTTCCAAGGATATCGATCCTGAACTGCTGATTTTAAATATCTGGGCGGTCACCCAGAACTATGCGGACTTTGCGACCCAAATGGAAATGGTGACCGGTAAAACCTTGCGTAACCGCAACATGCAGCAACGTGTAATTCAACATACGGTCCATATGCTCCTCTACGGCGTAATCCCCCGTCCTGAACAAAACGCTTAAGTTTTGCTTGGCATACGACCATAGAGATTATGGTCGCCAACCAGGTGTTAACCTTCTTCTGATTTGAACATCTGATATAAAAATAACAGTTTTTGAGCGCCTAACAATAAGTTTTCCTCCCAGTCGAGATGTGCTGTGTCATTGGCGCCATCGGTAATGTATTTCACAGAAATCAGGCGTACGCCGAGTTTTTTACAGACCTTCGCCAATGCATAGCCTTCCATATCGACCAGTTGGCACGGCACTTTCGCTGGCCCGGTTTCAAAGCTATCTCCGGTTCCACAAATGCCCTTGGGCAAATGATGAAAGCATGACTCTAAGGCAATGGCGCCCGGAAAATGCGGGTCCATTGGCGTGACGCCGACTTCAAAGCCCAGCGGTGATACATCCATATCGCGCTGTACAAACTGGTGGATTTCGACCAGTTCGTGCGCATCAAAGTGCGAGCTGCCTGCTGTCCCCAAATTCAGCAAGGTCTTACAGCCAGTTTTCTGAATCACCTCAAAGGCCTTAAATGCCGCATTGACCTTGCCAATACCGCTGTAGTGCACCTCAATACCTTGTGCTTCAAATAAACCTTTGGATTCATTCGGCAGCGCCATAATCAGTGCATGTTCAGACATTGGGATTCTACTTGACTCAAAAATAACAGCGTTATTAAAAGGCAAACCTGGACCGGCTGCAAATAAAATTATCCGAAGACGCTGCATACGACACGTTCCCTAGCATTTATACCGCCAGCGGCCCGTCTGTTTCAGTTACCCAATGCAGTCAAAATAAAAGCCTGACTTGCCTGCTCTCGGCAGCAATAGAAAAGAGACATATTGATTGATTTTTATTTCACTGTCCGCGTCCGGGCAGCAGGAAAGCTTTTTGTAAAAAAAACCGTTTGCATAAAAACACAACAACAAGACGAATCGGAAAGATTATGGCAATATATAGCCTTTCACATTTCCAAGCACTTGATTTGCCCATGAAGCTGCTCCGTCTTAATGCCCTAAGCTCTCAGACTAAATTGCCAAGCACTGCCGTAACGATTGGTAATTTTGACGGCGTGCATTTGGGCCACCAGATGATGATCCAGCAGCTGAAAGCCGTGGCTGAACAGCAACAGCTGAGCACGGTGGTGATGATTTTTGAGCCACAGCCGCTGGAATATTTCCAAGGCTATGACGCTCCACCGCGGATTTCATCCTTACGTGAAAAGGTCGAATACCTGAGCGAACTGGGGGTGGACTATATTGCCGTCGCCAAGTTTGATGAAAGTTTCCGTAACCTGAATGCCGAGCAGTTTGCTGCTATCCTGAAGGACAAACTGAATGCCGAGCATCTGGTGCTGGGCGATGATTTTCACTTTGGCAAACACCGTCAGGGCAACAGTGAATTCCTGCGCAATTATGGCTTTCAGGTCACCAATCTAGAGACGGTGGCATTAGATGGCGAACGGGTCAGTTCGACCCGGATCCGGCAAACCTTACAAGCAGGTGATCTGGCTCTTGCAGCCAAGCTTTTGGGGCGTCCTTATAGCATCACGGGGCGGGTGCAATACGGCGACCAGATTGGCCGTACGATTGATTTTCCAACCATTAATGTGCGACTCAACCGGCATAAGCCTTGTCTGCATGGCATCTACGGCGTAGAAGTGGTCTGTGAAACCGAATCTTTAAAAGATACAGCCATAGCCAATGAACCGAGCAAAAAAGGGATTGCTGGCTATGACCCGACTGGTCTGTTTGGTGCTGGACATGTCGGCACCCGTCCAGCCATCAAACAAGAACATCCTGAGTGGCGATTAGAAGTACATTTCCCCGATGTTTCTGCTAATCTGTATGGCCTGTTGATGCGGGTGACGTTCTTAAACTATTTAC
>CANQWW010000094.1 GCA_947627655.1 uncultured Acinetobacter sp.
CATTTGAATTACAAGCTTACAAAGCTTTCTTGACTGAAATTGGCTACTTGTTACCAGAAGTAGAAGATTTTCAAATTAGCACTGAAAACGTAGACGAAGAAATTGCGTTACTTGCTGGCCCACAGCTGGTAGTACCAGTACGTAATGCGCGTTACTGCTTGAACGCAGCCAATGCCCGTTGGGGTTCATTGTATGATGCGCTTTATGGTTTCGATGTGATCTCTGAAGAAGATGGCGCGGAAAAAGGCAAAGGCTATAACCCAAAACGTGGTGACAAAGTTATCGCATTCGCGAAAAACTTCCTGGACGAAACTTTCCCGCTGGCACAAGGTTCGCATGCGGATGCAACCAAATATGCGGTTGAAGGTAATGCCCTGCTTGTAACGTTAAAAGATGGTTCCAGCACTTCTGTTGCTGATGCATCTAAATTTGTTGGCTATAACGGTGATGCTGCAGCTCCATCTGAAATCGTACTGAAAAATAATGGCCTGCATGCACTGATTCAAATCGATGCAACTAGCCCAATCGGTCAGACTGATGCAGCTGGCGTTAAAGATATGGTACTTGAAGCAGCGGTTACCACCATTCAAGACTTGGAAGACTCGATTGCAGCCGTGGATGCGGAAGAGAAAGTGGAAGGCTACCGTAACTGGTTAGGCTTGATGAAGGGTACGCTAGAAGAATCGATCGAGAAAAATGGCAAGACCACGACGCGTAAGCTAAATGCTGACCGTACCTTCAAAAATCTCGAAGGTGGCGAAACGAAAATTCACGGTCGTTCATTGATGTTACTTCGTAACGTGGGTCACTTGATGACGAATCCGGCTATCTTGGTAGACGGTGCAGAAATCTACGAAGGCATCATGGATGCATTGGTCACGCCATTGCTGACGCTTGCGGATATCCGTGGTGAAAACACGATCAAGAACTCACGTAAAGGTTCGATGTACATCGTGAAGCCAAAAATGCATGGTCCTGAAGAGGTGGCATTTGCCGTTGAATTGTTTGAGCGTGCTGAACAAGCGCTGGGTCTGCCTGCAAAAACTTTAAAAATCGGGATCATGGATGAAGAACGCCGTACCTCGGTGAACCTGAAGAACTGTATTGCTCAGGCGAAAGATCGTACCATCTTCATTAACACCGGTTTTATGGACCGTACTGGTGATGAAATCCATACCTTCATGGAAGCAGGTCCATTCGTGCGTAAAGGCGAAGTGAAAGGGCAAATCTGGTTCCCAGCTTATGAAAACCGTAACGTGATGATCGGCCTACAAACTGGTTTACGTGGCAAAGCACAAATTGGTAAAGGCATGTGGCCAAAACCAGACATGCTGCTTGACATGTACAAAACTAAAACTGAACATCCGGAAGCGGGCGCAAGCTGTGCTTGGGTACCATCTCCAACAGGTGCAGTGATTCACGCGATTCATTATCATCAAATTAATGTTGCAGACCGTCAACAAGAACTATTGTCGACTCAGCCTCTATCTCTAGATGACTTGTTGACGCCACCATTGGCAACCGACACCAACTGGACTGAAGAAGAGAAACTGAAAGAACTGGAAAATAACTGTCAGGGTATTTTGGGTTATGTGGTTCGTTGGGTTGATCTGGGCGTAGGTTGTTCTAAAGTGCCGGACATCAACGATGTTGGTTTAATGGAAGACCGTGCAACTTTACGTATTTCGTCCCAGCACGTTGCGAACTGGTTACGTCATGGTATCGTAACGCGTGAACAAGTTGCAGAAGTGATGCAGCGCATGGCGAAAATTGTGGATGAGCAAAATGCCAATGATCCACTGTATACGCCAATGTCAGCTGACTTTGACAACAACATTGCTTTCCAGGCCGCATCTGACCTGATCTTCAAGGGCGGTGAGCAACCTGCAGGTTATACCGAGCCACTGCTTCATGCAGCACGTTTAAAACTCAAAGGTTATACCGGTGACTAAGCCTGTCTGATTTAAAAAGCCTCTTCGGAGGCTTTTTTATGGTCTGTCGAAATCAATAAAAACCAGGGAATATATAGATTTATCGATAAAAGCGTAACAATTCGTCGCTCAACCCTGATCTGTAAAATTGTTCTGCTAAAGTAGAGAGAAACTGACAAGCTGCAGGGAAGGAAATGACAACCTATCAAAATCTAGATCAACAATTTATTGGCGGGCAATGGCAACCAGGCAGCTCGATTCATACGATTCAAAACCTCAATCCCTATACCCAGCAAGAAATTTTTACGCTACAGGCTGCAAGTACCGACGATGTAGATGCTGCTTATGAGACCGCACTGGAAGCTTTTGAGCAAGGCGCTTTAAATTCGGTTCAGGTTCGTAAAGGCCTGATTCAGAACCTAACCAATGTGATTCAGCATCGGCGTGAGGAAATTGTAGACTGGTTGATTCGTGAATCTGGCAGTACGCGTTTTAAAGCCAATCTTGAGGTCGATGCCGCGCTGGGAATTATTCAGGAAAGTGCAAAATTTCCAGATTTAATTCAGCCAGAAGAATTGGAAAGCCGGGATCCGGAGCGCCGTAGTTTTGTGGTCCGCAAACCGCTGGGCGTGATTGCGGTGATTAGTCCCTGGAATTTTCCGTTTCATCTTTCCATGCGCTCAGTGGTGACTGCGCTGGCCTGTGGCAATACGGTAGTGCTGAAGCCAGCCAGTGATACTCCGGTGACGGGGGGTACATTGTTGGGGAAACTGTTTGAAGAAGCAGGTACGCCACATGCTGCTTTAAATGTCATTGTTGGCGCAGGCAAAGAAATTGGGGATTATTTTGTCGAACATCCAACACCGAAACTGATTTCCTTTACCGGCTCAACTGAAGTCGGGCAGAGCGTTGGCAGTAAAGCACTGGCCAGTTCACGGATCAAACGTTTGGCACTGGAGTTAGGGGGGAATGCACCGCTAGTGATTTTGGATGATGCCGATCTGGATCTGGCGGTTGAATTGACCGTGATGGGGCGTTTTATGCATCAGGGGCAGATTTGTATGAGCACAAACCGTGTCATTGTCGATCAAAGCTTGCATGATGCCTATGTAGAAAAACTGCTCCAACGCGTCAAAACAATTCCTGTGGGTGATCCTAACTTAGCAGATACCGTCATTGGCCCGATTATCAATCAGAGTCAGGTTGAGAAGCATCGCCAGATTATTGAACATGCCAAGCAGCTCGATGCCAAGTTGGTCTATGCAGGCGGCATTGAAGGCAATGTGGTAGCACCGCATGTCTTTACCCATGTCGATCCATACTTTGATATCGCACAAGAAGAAAGCTTCGGTCCAATTCTGCCTATCATCAAGGCGGATGATGAAGAACATGCTTTATTATTGGCCAATAACTCACGTTTTGGGCTTTCCAGTGCAGTCTGTACTTCAAATATTGAACGCGGTGAACGTTTTGCCGCGCAAATCGATGCGGGTATGACTCACATCAATGGGATTACCGTTGCAGACCAAGCCAATGCACCATTTGGTGGAGAGAAAAATTCAGGTCTGGGCCGTTTTAATGGGCGCTGGATTTTTGAAGAGTTTACCCGTACCCATTGGATGACTGTGCCAAAACCTTAATCCTGTTAGCAAAAACACACAGGTCCTTAATCACCGAAGCGCTATAATACTTCGGTGATTTTTTGTTTTTAAAGACCTATGTGCGCTAACTTTAAACCGCTCACCGTGCAGCAATTGCATGACCTGAATCTCCCTGACATGCCGTTTGAATATCCAGAGGAAGTCTATCCAAATTATCAGCTGCCTTTGTTATTCAAATCTGAGCAAGGGCTGGAATGGCGCGCGGTAAACTTTGGCTTGATTCCGAAATGGGCGGAAGATAAAACGATTGCTACCCGAACTTATAATGCCCGTAATGAAAGCTTGCTGCAAAAACCAAGCTTTGCAGAAGCAACCGCTAAATGTAAGTTTGGTGTAATTCCTGTGTCTGAGTTTTATGAATCAAAATATTTTGACAATAAGCCCCAGCGCTGGGGGGTAAGGCGTAAAGATGGCCAAGCGTTTTATATCGCAGCTTTATATGAAATTGCCCGTGTACAGGATGAGATTATTCGCTCCAGCACTATGATCACCATGGATGCTATTGACCATCCTATGATGAAGGATTTTCATGAACCAGGTAATATTAAACGCTCTGTGATTGTGATTCCTCATACCCGTCTGGATGAATGGCTGAGTCTGAAAACACCCAATATCCAGTCTTTTGTAGAAGGATTTCCGGTAGAAGAGTATGAGTGTTCGCATGTTCCTAAGGAAAAAGTCAAAAAAGTCAGTCCGCAAATGAACTTTTTTGACTAGTTAGCAAAAAGAAAGATGAACCTGGCCGAGAGGTTCATCTTCCTGCATACCACTCTCTAAAACGTGATCTTGATGTTCTAATAACAGATCAACGGGCAAGATTTTTAAAGATATGACGTAGACTTTCCATGGTTTTTTCAATTTGAAGAGGTGTTAAGCCTTCAAATGATTGCTCCAACACAATATTGGTCAGATCATTAATTTTATGCGTCATTTCGTGACCTTTTTCAGTCAGAACCACGCGGGTAATACGGGCGTCATCTTCACATGAATAGGTATCAACCAGACCTTCATCTTTTAAACGGTAAACAATTTTAGTGGTGGTCGACATTTTCGATACGACCATTTCAGACAGGTCCGAAACACTGGCATGGGGCTTGGATTTCAGAGCCAGCAGAATACGACGACGTGAATTATCTACACCGTATTTTTTAAGGGCATGATCGACATTTAATACGTACTGGGCATGTACTTGAGTTACCCAATAGTAAGGGAAATTCTCTAACGAAAATTCTTCAGTAGAAGGTAAAAATTTTGCATATTTCTTGGTCATAGCAGATTCCTTGTATTTATTTTTCTAAGGCACTTACATTTTATGAAAATGTTGATATAAGTTTCAACCATTATTTGCAAAAAATGCGACAGAATGTGTTTTTATATTTTTAATATTACTAATGATTTTCACAAACTGTCTAATGGTTGAGAAAGATGGTAGTTTACAAGTTTTTTTTAGGCTTGTTATGTGCATAGCTTGGTCATACGTCGGGAATTTTAATAATTTATTTAATCAATAAAAAAATAATGTGATAGGGAAGAACGATTTAGCGTTGAATTCTACTTTTAGCTTGATTTCCTTCCCGACGAGTGCCGCTTATCCATCTGGTATAACACCGGGATTTATATCTTGGCTTGTGATAGATCGTATAGAAATGTTGCTTCCAAGCAGGAATGTTAAGAAAATTTTAATGATCCTTCTAAAGCACCGCGGTTTATGCCAAGCAGCTTCTGAATAAACAAGGACCTCAAAAAACGCTTCATTGCCGCATTTTTAAGTAGATAAACGACTCTTAATCCGATCAGCGCAAGCAGTATTTCTTCTATTATCTTATGAAAACCTGAGTGAATAGAAACGAGGACTTTAGTGCAATCTTTATCCGGATTATTGTGACTGAAAACCGGAAGAAGTGGGTCAGGTCGGTATTTAGTGAAAACTAAATAAATAAAAGAAATAATCATTTACGTTTTGTATATAAAAAAAATCTTATCAACTTAAGGGTTTATGCATAATATAAATCTCTTCTGTGGAAAAGGTATACATTATGGATCCCTCGCCGTGCGTTGGTTTCTTTTACATTTGCTTAGCTTGCCAGTATGAGGTGGGTAGTTAATGGAGTTTCTATTAGACCCCTCAATCTGGGTAGGCTTGATTACTCTTATTATTCTAGAAATTGTACTGGGCATTGACAATCTGGTTTTTATTGCCATTCTAGCTGAAAAACTCCCGCCAGAACAAAGAGATAAAGCTCGAGTCCTTGGTCTTTCACTGGCCTTGTTTATGCGTTTAGGCCTGCTGTTTGCCATTTCTTGGTTGGTGACTTTAACCAAGCCGTTAATTACTGTTTTTGCCTGGACATTCTCAGGGCGAGATCTGATTTTGCTCTTTGGTGGTTTATTCCTGCTCTATAAAGCGGTCACTGAGCTCCATGAAAAAATAGAAGGTAAGCCTGAGATTAAGGTCACGACGAATATCGTGTATGCAAGTTTTGCTGCTGTGGTGGCTCAAATTGTGATTCTTGATGCGGTTTTCTCGCTTGACTCGGTGATTACTGCCATTGGTATGGTTGATAATATCTATGTCATGATGGCTGCCATGATTGTGGCAATGGCTGTCATGTTATTGGCATCGAAACCATTAACTGCATTTGTAAACCGTCATCCAACCGTGGTGATTTTGTGTTTAAGCTTCCTGTTGTTGATCGGTATTAGCTTAATCGCGGAAGGCTTTGGCTTCCATATTCCTAAAGGTTATATCTATTCTGGTATTGGCGTTGCCATTGCTATTGAAGCATTTAATCAGTTTAGCCAGCGCAATGCAGCAAAGCATGAAGCAAAAACTCCGCTCCGTCATCGTACCGCAGATACCATTCTGAAACTTATGGGTGGCCGGATTGAGACCGATGCGCTAGATAAAAATGAAGCACAACAAACCTTTGCTGATGAAGAACGTTATATGATTGGTGGGGTATTAACCCTGGCTGAGCGTTCTATCGCTTCAATTATGACGCCGCGTAACCAGATTTCTTGGATTGATCTGAATGAAAGTCCTGAACAAATCCGCGAAAGAATTCTAGCGGTACCCCATAGCCAATTTCCCGTTTGTCGAGGCAGTCTGGACAAGGTCATCAGTGTCGTTCGGGCCAAAGAATTGCTGGATGTACTGGAAGAACCTGAAGCACTTAAAACCTTAATTAAGCGCCATCGCCCAATTTATATCTTTGAAAAAATGAAAGTGATTGATGCCATCAATACCTTAAGAAATTCCAAAGGCTCCTTGGTGCTGGTGAGTGACGAATTTGGTAATGTTCAAGGTCTAATTTCGCCTCTTGATGTATTTGAAGCGATTGCTGGTGAATTCCCAGATGCCGATGAACAGCTTGATCTGGTCCGGGTCGATGACACTCACTGGATTGCTTCGGGGATGCTGGATCTTTATCAACTTGAGCTGGAACTGGGGATGCTGGATCTGATTGATGATGATGCCGGCTATATCAGTGTGGCAGGCTTACTGTTGGAGAAGACCCATGGGGAGGTCAAAGTCGGCACAGAACTTGATTATCAGGGGATTAACTTTAAGGTGACGGAAATGGAGAACAACCGCATTAAGGTGGTCAATCTCTATTACCCTGGTTAATCACGCCGTTTATTAATATTCTGACACCTGAACATGAAAGCCAGTGGAGTTCGCTCTGCTGGCTTTTTTATAGCATACATAGCAAGGCAGCTCACAGCTTGACCTCATCAAGAGAAGATGAAAACTTAAAGTTTTAAACAGGAGCTAAACAGTGCACATTTATTTTATATAGATAACGTTTTTAATTAAATTATTGATTTATTTTATATTATTTCTTTTACTTTTTATTTTAAATTGCAGATTCAATCGTTTAAGTGTTCTAGTCGTAACAAGGATATAGCAAGCTGCATCTATTTTTTATAAATACTTAATAATTTACCCGAATGGTTTTAGAAGCTCGGTTTAATAATCACGCGTTTTCAGCAAATAATATTTAGAAAAGTGCTCGAAAAATCACGAGAATCAATAATTGCAGGAGCATTACCGAACAAGTAGATCAAGAGAGGGGAGTACATTACCGGCTTTGTCAAAATGACCGTAGCTGGGAAGTATAGGTTCTTTTAAATCTTACTAGAATTTGAGCAGCTTATATTTCCTCATGCTGCAGCTCGAGAAAAATCATGCATGGATCACGATTTTCCCGAGCGTAGTGGGCGCTTAGCTCAACAGCTTAAACTGGGCATGTTCCCGGAAAGATGCAGCATTTAACTGATGAATCTGATCGATAAATGCCACATTAAAACTACCTAAAGCTGGAGACTGTTGCGCGGCCAATTGTCCCGCAATGGCAAAGTGCAGATGTGCAGCCATTGCTGCAATAACTGGTGGCGCAACAGCTGTGTAAGCCGCAATCAGTGCACCTAAAGCACAGCCTGTAGCTGTAACCCGAGGCTGTAATTCGGAGCCGCCATCAATCTGAATCACCGGAAAATCCTGGCTAATAATGTAATCAGAGGGTCCGGAAAGCGCAACACATTGGCATTGTGTTAACAGTGATCGAGCCTGTTGATAGACCTCAGAGCTGTCTAAAGTGGTTCCAACCCCTTTGCCTGTTACCTGTTTACCCGCCATAGTGCCGATTTCGGAAGCATTGCCGCGCAGAATAGTGGGATGAAAAGCCATAAGCTGATCAGCGACTTCAGAGCGCCAATGCAGGATCGCTCCATAACCGACCGGATCCAGTACCCAGGGTTTTTGTATCGAATGTGCCGTCTGGGCCGCAATCAGCATGGCCTGTACTTGCTCAGATGTCGGGGTGCCTAAATTCAGGCTGACCGCGCCTGCAATCCTTGCAAAACCTTCTGCTTCAAAAGGATTGTCAATCATGGCCGGGGATGCATTGGCTGCAAGCAGAATGTTGGCGACATAATTACTGGCAACAGCATTAGTCATAATATGGACTAAAGGCTGCTGCTGTTGTAAAGCAGTCCAGGCATCACAAACTGCATCCAGAAGTTCTTGCTGCCGTGGGGCGTGGGTCATATTCATGGTCATGTCGTCGTCAAAGGCAATAGGGTTTAGCGGGTAAAATAATGATCCTGATGTTTGCAGTTACGGCAAAGCAGGCTGACATAATCACTGGCATCATATTCGACGGTCAGTTCTTCAGAACCACAGTGCATGCAGCGTTTATTCGAATAAAACTTCAAACGCGGTTCAATCTTCTGCCAGGAACGCCAGATCGGCTGGAAAAATATATGTTCATCATAGCCGAGAAACTGGTAAAACAGAATTGCGCTCATTTTGCTGAATGGCATTTGTGGCGGGCGAGGCAGGGTCGAGGTTTCCCATTTTTCACTGGTTGCGCGTTCGCGATATTGCTGTAGCGTTTTTTTCAGTAGATTAGTATTGATGAAATTTTCATTACGCGGTTGTAGTGCTTTCTGTTTATACAGGTATTCCAGCGCTGTTTGCACCAGATAATAAATCTGTCCCACGGCCAGACTTTCCAGTAAGCGATAGCAAAAGGCCTGAAAGCTTTTATTTCCCGCAATTTGGATGCCCCAGCTGCGGCAATAGAATTGTGCGAACTGGATGACTTCCTGATAAAGCATAAAGTAAAGCACATCCTTGACTTCGTCGGCACTTTTAAAAGGCACACCTTTACTCAGGTTTTCAAAAAACCAGTGTCGCAGTTGCTGGGTAATACTAAACAGGCTCGGTTCCGAGTAGCCATCCAAACGGACATTAATATAGTAATGCTGAGATTCCGTATTCAAGTCTTTCAGACTCAGGATATTTTCCTTGCTCATGCGTTTGATTAACGCATTTTGCATCAGGTAATTGGGACTAATCGGATGGTATTTGATCTGCTCCCAGTCAATATATTCTGCATGCTGACTATGCTCATAGATCTGATTATCCAGAATAGCCAGTAAAAACAGCTTGTTCAGAAAACTCAGCTGATGGAGTTCGTACTGATGTAGATCTTCTTTCTTTTTAGATTTATGGTTCTCTTGCAGGCGAGTTTCTTTCATCTGACGTCTACGATTCGCCAAACAGCTTTCGCAATAGCAGTTATGCACCTGGTCATTATAAATACGATGCTGACAGTAACTGCACTCGTGATAACTCAGTTCCTGATCATATTCCTCGGCTTCAACCCAATACATAGAGCCCTGGCATAATGTACATGCTGTACTTTCATCAAGCTGTTTCTGTAAAACATTGATTGTCATAGCAACAAATAACTTTAGAATATGGGAAAGAAGAAACTCATTATACACATCGTAATGCCGACAGGCAGGACTGGTCAGCGATGTTTTATTTTAAGATAAGATTGCCTGCCATAAAAAGAGCCACATGGGCATTGCTGTCCCACAATTTTTCACAAGAGGAAGCTCATTTGAGCTTCCTCTTGTTTTATGGGTATTTTATCGGGTGA
>CANQWW010000095.1 GCA_947627655.1 uncultured Acinetobacter sp.
AACTGGGACACCTCGGTATTTTGCTGATTATTACCAGCTGGATTGTACCGATGATTAATTCATAAGAAACATCCAATAAAAAACCTCCCATTTGGGAGGTTTTTTTAGCAATTAAAGATTATTTCGAACCTTTAATCCCGGCTTGTAATAACAACGCACCTAAACCACCAATTTTTTGCTCTTGTGGCTTAGCCGACTGAGGTTTCTTGCCTTGCGGGCGATCACCTTGTGGGCGCGCATGCTGTGGACGTTTAGCTTGAGGCTTACGCTCACCACGTTGTTCATTGTTTTGTTCACGACGTGGCTGACGCGGCGCTTTGGCAGGTGCTACGGCACCTTCCGGACGCATCGATAAATTGACACGGTTACGTTCAACATCAACGTTCAGTACACGAACTTGCACGATCTGACCTGGTTTGACCACTTTATGCGGGTCAGCTACGAATTCATTGGCCAGTTCAGAAATATGTACTAACCCATCTTGATGCACGCCGACATCAACGAAAGCACCGAAGTTAGTCACGTTGGTGACCACACCTTCCAGCTGCATACCTTCAGTCAATTGAGCCACTTCAGTGATGTCATCACGGAACTTGGCAGTACGGAATTCTGGACGCGGGTCACGGCCCGGTTTTTCCAGTTCAGTCAAAACGTCTTGCACCGTTGGCAAACCGAATTTGTCATCGACAAATTCTTCCGCATTGACCTGACGGATAATTTCACTATTACCAATCAGGTCTTTGACGCTGGTCGCTTTCGCTGCAACAATCTTGCTGACTAAGTCATAAGACTCAGGGTGAACTGCAGAAGCATCCAGTGGTTCAGAACCCGCTTGAATACGTAAGAAACCTGCTGCCTGTTCAAAAGTACGTTCGCCTAAACGTGGGACTTTTTTCAGTGCCTGACGATTGTCAAAACGACCATTTTCCTTACGGAATTCCACGATTTGCTGCGCAATCGATTTGTTCAAACCTGCGATATACCCCAGAATCGCTGCAGATGCTGTATTCACATCTACACCTACCGAGTTCACACAGTCTTCAACCACAGCTTCTAGGGTTTGAGCCAGGCCAGTCTGGTTGACGTCATGTTGATATTGACCTACACCGATAGATTTAGGATCAATCTTAACTAACTCTGCTAAAGGATCTTGCAGACGGCGTGCAATCGACACCGCACCACGAATTGAAACATCGAGTTCAGGCAGTTCCTGAGAGGCTAATTCAGAGGCTGAATAAACCGATGCACCGGCTTCAGATACCGATACACGGGTCAATTTCAGATCAGCATTCGCTGCCATCATTTCAGCAACGAGCGCTTCCGTTTCACGGCTTGCAGTCCCATTACCAATCGCAATCAGGTCGACATTAAACTCGCGGCATAAACGCGCCAGCTCAGCCAGTGAACCCTCTTTATCATCTTTTGGTGCAAATGGGTAAATGGTGCTGTGTGCCAATACATCACCTGACTCATTGACCACGGCCAGTTTCACACCCGTCCGGATACCAGGGTCCACACCTAAAGTACTACGTGCACCCGCAGGCGCAGAAAGTAATAAATGACGCAGGTTTTCAGCAAAGACTTGCATTGCTTCTGCTTCAGCAGCCAGACGCTTTTCAGTCAACAGTGAGTGTTCAATTGTTGGACGAACTTTACCCAGCCAGAACAGTTTTGCAGTTTGCTTGAGGAAGTCCTGACGTGCTTGCGGCTGGATCGTATCCAGATTGTATTCAGTTTCAATACGCGCCAAGGGTGCGTCATCTTCACCGTCAACTTTCAGTCCTAGCACGTTTTCCTGACGGCCACGCAGCATCGCCAATAAACGGTGTGAAGGGACTTTGTTCAGGTTTTCCGAGAAATCGAAATAATCACGGAATTTTTTACCAACTTCTTTTTTCTCATCACTCGCCACTAAACTTTTTAAAATGGCAGTTTTTGCAAATGTCGCTTTTAGCTCAGCAGTCAGGGCAATATTCTGCGCCCACTCATCAATCAGGATATGCTGAACTGCATCCAGCTGGCTTTCCAGGTCTGGATAATTTTCATGACAGAAGCCCGACAGTGCCTCTGCAGGATCAACAGCTTCTTGCGCAATTTGTTCAGCAATGGGACCAAGGCCCGCTTCTTTGGCTTTAAAAGACTTGCTGGTACGCTTCGGACGGTACGGCGCGTAGATTTCTTCCAGCGCATTTTTAGTTTCCGCCGCATTAACACGAGCCAATAAATCATCTGTTAATTTATTTTGTTCTTTTAGTGATTCAAGCACCTTTTCACGGCGCTCAAACAAATCACGTAGATACGATAAACGTGTGTCGAGCTGGCGGAGTTGCGTATCGTCTAGGCCCTGGGTTACTTCTTTACGGTAACGCGCAATAAAAGGAACACTGGCACCTTCATCAATAAGTTTGATGGCAGCTTCAACTTGAGTTGGACGTACGGCAAGTTCTTTTGCCAACTGCTGAACTAAGTCAGTCATCGTGTTTGATCCCACAAGGATAAGTACTAAATGGCATGATTATAAAGACCAAGGCTATAAAATCCACCATTGTTTTTATTAATTTAACGCAAGAAATTACAACCCGTCTGCTTTCTGACGAAATACGTGGATATATCAATAATCAGGAGCAGGATGTAAATGGCCTATATTTGGCCTTGACCTGTATATATTTGGTATCCAAGCCTTGATTTTAACTGCAATATTTGTTGCTTTAGAGCATAGTCAATCACTATAAATGAATCGTATACTCAAGACATCTCATAGTTTTTGTTTAAGACGACAATAAAGAATAAAGGAGCGCCTCATGAGTTTAGTTGTACCCGCTGAAAAAGCTGATGCAGTACATACAGAAACCGATCGGGTTGAACGGATTCTGGTTGTCGATGACGATGTTCGTCTGCGTACTTTATTACAGCGTTTCTTGGAGGATAAAGGCTTTGTAGTGAAAACTGCACATGATGCCACCCAGATGGATCGTCTGTTGCAGCGGGAACTGTTTTCTCTAATCGTGCTGGATTTTATGCTACCTGTTGAGGATGGTCTGAGTATCTGCCGCCGTTTACGCCAATCCAATATCGACACCCCGATTATCATGCTGACCGCGCGTGGTAGCGATTCGGACCGTATCGCCGGTCTTGAAGCAGGTGCAGATGATTACCTGCCGAAACCGTTTAACCCGAATGAGCTGCTGGCACGGATCCGTGCCGTATTACGCCGCCAGGTTCGTGAAGTTCCTGGTGCACCGAGCCAGCAAATGGAAGTGGTGTCTTTTGGTCCTTGGTCACTCGATTTATCAACCCGTACGCTGACTCGTGAAGGCCAAGTGGTCACCTTGACCACCGGTGAGTTTGCAGTCCTAAAAGCCTTGGTTCAGCATCCGCGTGAACCGTTGACCCGCGACAAGCTGATGAATCTGGCCCGGGGTCGTGAATGGGGAGCAATGGAGCGTTCGATTGATGTTCAGGTCTCGCGTCTGCGTCGTCTGGTCGAAGAAAATCCGGCCCGTGCACGCTATATCCAGACGGTCTGGGGCGTGGGTTATGTCTTTGTTCCAGATGGTGCTGAATAAAGTTAATTAAGATAAGTAATTCTGAATACTTTTTATTAATTAAAATCCGGTTTTGAATTACGTGACAATGCATTCGCAACTGTTCGAGGCAGGAGGCATTCATTCTTAATATTTCTGCGATACATCAATCAAATGTTTAAATTTGACGAGTTTTGCGAATGCAAATGGTTTTGCCTACTTTTGCCGAATGAGAAATACATTTCGCAAGGTAGGTCGAACCGAAGGTTAATACCTTCATTGAAAGTCAATCTGGCCTGACTCTGCCGTGATGATACTTTCCATAATTTACTAAAGTCATAGCACAGGATGCTGGTGTGAAACTCGATCCCATCGACCCACAAGAATTTACCGATTTTGTCCGCTACTCGGAAAAAAAGCGTACCCGCACAGAACGCTTTCTGGATAAGATCAAACCGCGCTCTGCCGCCATGCGTACGACGGTACTGGTGGTCTTTGTGGTGCTGTTTAGCTTATTTATGTCGATGTGGTTCTTCTGGCGTACCTTGTATCTGCCTGAAATCCAGCAGCATGCGCGTTATCTGGCCGTGGAACTGGAAATCCTGAATAATCCTAATTTGCGCCTGTATCATAATGAACAGGAACTCGATATTGATAGCTATCTAAAAAACCGGATCGGCATTGAATACATCACTGATCCAAAACAGTTTCCAAATATCCGCGAAAAGGTCATTGCCGAGTTTTTTACCAACCAGATTGAAGCAAAACTGGCCAAAGAACTGCGTATTGAAGAAGCAACCGTGTATTTCCAGTTTAAGCCGAGTCCGCGTATCTGGATTCAAACGCCAGAAATGAATGGCAACTGGGTGCGTGAGCCACTGAAAACCTATGCCAATTACAGCCCTGAACTGATTCTCGCCTGGCTGCTCGGCACCCCTCTGATCGCCGGAATCATTATTCTGACTTTGGTGCGTCAGCTCAATCGTCCCTTACGCCGCCTGCAGGAGGCAGCAAACAGCTATAGTAAACATGGTTCAGCACCCTATCTAGACACCAATCATGGTCCACTAGAAATCCGTCAGGTGAATCATGCCTTTAACCATATGATCTACACCCTAGAGCTGACCGAGCGAGAACGCCGTATCATGCTGGCCGGTATTTCGCATGACTTACGCACCCCGCTGACCCGTATTCGACTCAGTGCCGAGATGATGCCAGATGAAGACTTCCTGAAAGAAGGCCTGATTTATGATGTCGAAGATATGGATGCAATCCTGAATCAGTTTATTTCTTTTATGCGGGATGGCTCAGATGAAGAGCCGCAGGACACCCATGTCAATGCGCTGTTACAGGAATTAGTCACCCAGTTTAAACCGCTCGATATTCGTTTTAGTCCGCAGCCATTACCGCCGATTCAGGCACGAAGTATGTCACTTAAACGCCTGATTGGTAACCTGATCAATAATTCCAAACGTTATGGTGCAGAACCCATCGAGGTTTCGGCGTATACTGACCTTGAGCAGGATCGCTTGCTGATTAAAGTGGCTGATCATGGTGAAGGCATTCCCGAGGACCAGATCGAAGGGTTGATGCAGCCTTTTGTTCGTGGTGATTCTGCACGTACTGTACAAGGTAGTGGTCTGGGGCTAGCCATCGTCAAACGGATCGTCGATATTCATGCGGGTGAACTCTATATTCACAATCGCGCTGAAGGTGGCCTGGAGGCGATTGTTTCTCTGCCGCTCAACCCGGTTGCAGAAGAGCCGACGAATAGCCCGACCACCCTGGAAAAAATCCGCCAAAGCCTGAGTAATCGTTTTTAAGCGCAGTTCAATATTTAATCATTCAGACTTGAGTGTTTATTTATTGATTTATATTGTTTTTATATTATTCAATAGCTTAAGAATCATCACCAGTTTTTATACCACTATTCAGCTAAAAAATTAGACCTTAGCCTAACACCTATGCAAAATACGTTTTTTGATCGGTACAATCCGTATCAGTATTCAGGAATTTAAGAGAGTTCAAATGTCTTTAGACCGTATCCGTTTAGCATCCCTACACAATAAGGTAATGAGCGCAGAACAAGCAGCTCAGTTCATCGAAGATGGCATGACTGTAGGTATGAGTGGCTTCACCCGCGCAGGCGAGGCAAAAGCGGTTCCACTGGCTCTGGTACAACAAGCAAAAGCGAACCCATTAAAAATTACCCTAATCACTGGTGCTTCTCTGGGTAATGACCTTGACAAGCAATTAACCGAAGCGGGTGTATTGGCACGCCGTTTACCATTCCAGGTAGACAATACTCTACGTAAAGCGATCAACAACGGTGAAGTCATGTTCATCGATCAGCATTTGTCCGAAACTGTTGAACAAATGCGTAACCAGCAGCTGAAAAAGCCAGATGTGGCAGTTATTGAAGCGGTTGCGATTACTGAAGATGGCGGCATCATCCCGACCACATCGGTCGGTAACTCGGCAAGCTTTGCGATTTTCGCAGAGAAAGTGATTGTCGAAATCAACACCAATTTAAGCCCAGCATTTGAAGGCTTGCACGACATTTATATCCCGACCTATCGTCCAACACGTCAGCCAATTCAATTGACCAAAGTGGATGAACGTATTGGTACTCATGCTATCAATATCGATCCTGCAAAAATCGTAGGTATCGTATTCAATGGTGAATACCATGACTCTCCGTCTACGGTTACTGAACCAGATGACGAGACTCAAGCAATTGCCAATCACCTGATTGACTTCTTTGAAAAAGAAGTCGCAGCAGAGCGTTTACCGCGCAGCCTTGGTCCGCTTCAAGCAGGTATCGGCTCAATTGCCAATGCCGTGTTGACGGGTCTGAAAGATTCAAACTTTGAAGACTTGATCATGTATTCTGAAGTGCTGCAAGACTGTACATTTGCCCTGATCGATGCAGGTAAAATGAAGTTTGCTTCAGGTTCTTCAATTACCCTGTCTGCAAAATACGGCGAAAAAGTATTTAACAATATTGAAGCCTACAAAGACAAACTGGTACTTCGCCCACAGGAAATTTCAAACCATCCAGAACTGGTTCGTCGTCTGGGTATCATCGGTATCAATACTGCGCTTGAGTTCGATATCTACGGTAACGTTAACTCAACCCACGTGTGTGGTTCTAAGATGATGAACGGTATCGGCGGTTCAGGTGACTTCGCACGTAATGCGCATATTGCTATCTTCGTGACCAAGTCCATTGCCAAGGGCGGTGACATCTCATCTGTGGTTCCAATGGCGTCGCATGTTGACCACACTGGTCATGACGTAGATGTATTGGTCACTGAACAAGGTCTGGCAGATCTTCGTGGTCTGGCCCCTCGTGAGCGTGCTCGCGCGATTATCGACAACTGTGTCCATCCAATGTACCAAGATGCGCTGAATGATTACTTTGCTCGTGCATGTGTACGTGGTGGCCAAACGCCTCACCTTCTTAACGAAGCGTTAAGCTGGCATGCCAACTTTGAAGAAACTGGTTGCATGTTGGCAGCAGAGAAACAAGCCAAAACTGCTTAAATGATGTGATAAAAAAACGCCCTTCGGGGCGTTTTTTTAGGCCAGATCTTAATGAAATTTGACATGATCATTCAAGGCACTACTCCAGCCAGAAAGCCCTGAATCGACAACGTACATTCAATCGCCCCTATCGAAACCACATCTTGATGGATCTGTAAGCTTAACTGACCTTTCTCATTAAGCTGAAAAAGACTGCTCAATGTACTTAAACGGCCAGTCATATCCTGCACATCCATCTGTTGAAGTGCAATGTGTTGGACTTCACTCATCCGATATAAGTCATTTGTGGTTTGAAATGAACGTTCCTGTCCCCATACCAGCGCTAGTCAATCATCATCTAAATGTTCTCAATGTGATGCGTCAAACAGATTTGCCATTGCTGGAGGCTCTCTCCCTGCCATTAAGATAGCGAATGTATAGATACCCGCCCTATGCATAGCACTGCCTCCTCAATATGTTCAAGATTAAAATAAAACATTTATTTTTATTAATATCAACCACTTATTATATTTTTTGAACATTTTTTAACAGAAATATTCTATTGATTGAATTACTTCACAAAAAACATGAATATTCAGATAAGTGACCACCACCTCAAGCATGCGGCTACACAAGCATGATTTATCTCTGACATGCTTCAGTGTTCGACTTGGTGCTTAACACCGATTCAGCCTTTAAATTCGGAGGATCTGCCCTCATACTTCTCCTAACAGCAATATTTAGGAAATTTCATGCGCGTAGATATCTGGTCAGATGTAGTCTGCCCTTTTTGTTATATCGGTAAAAAACGTCTCGAAGCCGCTGCAGAACAAGCTGGTGTTGAACTGGAAGTGCATTGGCATAGCTTCCAGCTTGATCCAGAGGCACCTGTACGTCAGGAGATTTCAAACTCTGAACGTTTGGCACAAAAATATAGCCGTAGCGTAGAAGAAGTTGAAGAGATGCAGCGCAATATCGCCGCCATGGCCAAAGAAGAAGGAATTGAGTTTAACTGGGAAAATGCCAACTCGGGGAATACCTTCAATGCACACCGCGTTATTCACCTTGCACAGAGTAAAGGCTTGGGCAGTGAAGCCAAAGAAGCCTTTTTCTATAGTTATATGACGCAAGGTCTGGCCATTGGTGAACGTGAAACACTAGAGGATGTGGCATCACGTATTGGCTTAAACCCAGTGGAAGTGGATGACGTTCTGGATTCTGAGGAATATGCGGACTTTGTAAAATTCGATCAGGAGATTGCCCGTGACCAGTTAAAAGTGACCGGTGTCCCCTTCTTTGTATTCGACCAGCGTATTGCTTTAGCCGGTGCACAGCCCAAAGAAGTTTTTGTACAGGTACTGGAAAAAGCGCTACAGGGGCCTCAGGAGTCAGCAGAACAATGCACTGATGAGCAGTGTGAGGTGCCCAAGTCAAACTAAGCCAGATATAAAAAAATCCCCATGCAACTGGGGATTTTTTATCTCCTGCTTGCTATCACGCTATTCCACCAGAAAACTGATTTTTAGATTGACCCGATATTCGACAATTTTATTATCTTGCACAACCACCTTTTGCTCATTAATCCAAGCCCCCTGAACATTTTTGACGGTTTCAGTGACTTTGCTAATGCCAGTCTGAATTGCGTCTTCAAAGCTTTTATGACTGCTAGAGTTTACTTCAACAATTTTTGCAATAGCCATGGTACAACTCACTTTTGGTAGCGAATGAAGCTTCATGTTAATGAGTTTAAACCGTGTATTCCCAGCTCTTTAAACATCCAACAGCAAATCCTTACATGGTCTTACACACCAATAAAGTTCTTCAACTGAATGAAGCGAATAGCTCAATTCTCCCATGGGTTGATGCTCTTGTAAGTCTTTAATCTTAGGTTTTTTTAGTTTTTACCAACAGGTCTAAATAAACACACACTTTTAGAGTAATAATTCTAATTTATTGTTTTATATAAATAAAAATTTATAATTTTTCATAAAATTGCCGAATTGATCATTTTTTAATAAGCCGGTTTTGATATAATTTTTCACGTAACTAAGATTCCAATTTCTCCCTATTTGATACCTCAGATATTTGTTTAAAAGGTCATATGATGAACGCAATTAAATTTATTTTGGCTACAGCAGTCATGGCTGGTTCAGTAACTGCAACTGCCCAGATCGTGTATACGCCAGATTTCCCAAGCGAAAAAGCGCCTCTGGTAGAAACAGTTGCTGCCGATAGCAGCGAGACTGCTCAAGAAGCTTAAGCATTAAAGTCAGGCTCAGAAAAACCGGTTGAATCATTCGACCGGTTTTTTTATTCCCCCTGGTTTTTTATCAGTCCCTATGCACCTGAATCAGGACAAAATTTTTATTTTTCTGGCGATAAATTTTTATCTACTTTTTTTACGCTATGCGCTGATGAATAGGTCCTGCTTTTTCATTAAATACCTGATGCTGAGTACCGATACGTATCTGGTGTATTTCATCTGAAAATAGAAAAAAAATGATTCTATATTTTATTGCCTGCCATCTATTTAGCACCCAGAAACTTATTTTGTCTCAGGAGCCGAGAATATCCTGCAATACTTCGCTCTTCTTACTTCAGTTCGCTATTTTTACTTCAAAAGTGTCAACAAATGCAGCTGATTGACCGAGAAAATCTATGTTTTTCATCTGATGTAACAGAGCATCTGGATCCACTGCTGTTCCATAATTGAAGTGATTCAGTTTAAGCTACGCGCGTGTGGCAGGGATGCCACACATTACCCATCCTTGCGCTGCGTTTTAAAGCAGTGCTTAAAACTGGCTCAGGAGGTCGTGTATGGGTAATAAAAGACTTTTCTTACGAACACAAAATATATTTTGAGTTCTCATTTGGGTCTTTCCAAAGTAGGGTTCTGCCTACACAAATCCATTGAAACTTTTAAA
>CANQWW010000096.1 GCA_947627655.1 uncultured Acinetobacter sp.
CGCAGTAAAGTTGGCAGGGCACTTTGTACCACCTCACCGATCGGGAATTGGTAGTATTGTGAGGACCAATGCAACAGTTTAAGCACTTGAGGATTAATTAGGGCCCGATCATCGAGCAGCTCGGTAATGGCTTTCAGCTTAAAGCGCGGATCCAGTGGTGCATCCGGTAACAGCTTCTGCATAATCACCCCGACCAGATGCTGCCGGCCAAAGGAAACGGCAACCCGGGCACCGACCTGTGCCTGCTGATACTGTTCCAGACTCAGGCTGTAATCAAAGCAGTCAAACAAATGAACAGGAACAGCGACCCGAACACGGTAAATCGGAGCAGGGGAAACTGTTGAGTCTGGCATAGGCAAGTGAGGCATCCTAATTAAATTTCATCGTGCTGAAAAGGGAGTTATGTTAGAGTGAGCGAATAATTTATATCTAAGAATATGAATGATTTTGATGGTCTGACGCAACTGCGTTCGGGCAATTTTTTGGAAAATTAGAGCATTACAATGCCAGCATATCAATTTATCGCGCTTGATGCCTCGGGTAAGCAACAAAAAGGCGTACTTGAAGGAGATTCTGCACGTCAGATCCGGCAGCAACTTCGAGATCGGGATCTGGTTCCAATGTCGGTTGATCCGGTGGAGCAGAAAGACAAGCATTACCAGCCACGCTGGTTTGCAAAAAGCATCACTGCCTATGATCTGGCCTTGATGACCCGGCAATTATCAGTCCTGGTTGCGGCCGGAATTCCGCTAGAAGAAGCCATACGTGCGGTCGGTAAGCAGAGTGAAAAGGCACATGTACAGAACCTGCTGGCTTCGGTACGTTCCAAGGTGCTGGAAGGGCATAGCTTGGCACAGGGTCTGCAGCAGTCTGGACGTTTTCCAGAACTGTATATCGCGACCATCGCTGCGGGGGAGCGTTCTGGACATCTGGATCTGATTCTGGATCAGCTGGCAGACTATACCGAAAACCGTTTTGCCATGCAGAAAAAAGTCCAGGGGGCGATGATTTATCCGATTATCCTGCTGTTGATGTCGTTTGCAATCGTCATGGGGCTGATGACCTATGTAGTGCCTGATATCGTCAAAACCTTTGATCAGAGCAAAGATGCCTTACCCTGGATTACGGTGGCTCTGATGAAAGCCAGTGATTTTATCCGTATGGCCTGGCCCTTTTTACTGGTTGGCAGTGCTGTCGGAGTTTTTCTGCTGGCACGTTTTCTGCATACCACAGCTGGCCATTACACTTTTGACCGCATGACCTTAAAGCTGCCTTTATTTGGCAAGTTATCGCGTGGTATTAATGCTGCACGTTTTGCCAGTACCTTATCTATTTTGACCCGTTCAGGCGTACCTTTGGTAGATGCACTGAAGATTGGTGCAGCGGTCAGTAATAACTGGGTCATCCGTGATGCAGTCAACCAGGCGGCTGAAAAAGTGACAGAAGGGGGCAACCTGGCCACCCAGCTGGAGCGCAGTGGTTATTTTCCACCGATGATGGTACAAATGATCAGAAGTGGTGAAGCTTCAGGCGAACTGGATCGAATGCTGGAACGCTCATCCACCATGCAGGACCGGGAAGTGACCACCCTGATTTCTACACTATTGGCTTTGCTGGAGCCGTTAATGCTGGTGTTGATGGCCAGTATCGTGTTGGTGATCGTGATTGCTGTGATGCTGCCGATTGTGAATATGAATAATATGATTTAAACACTAGATCGTTAGACTTGAGCGCCATTAAGCAGCCAAAACTGAATTTTAAAAATACGAGAGATATTGAATGGAAAAGACGGACATGATGAAGCAACAGCAAAGTTCCTCAAATGCAATGCAACAACAACCTGCCCGTGCGCGTCTGCGCCGCCATCGTGCCTCAGGTTTTACCCTGATTGAAGTGATGGTCGTCATCGTGATTTTAGGGGTATTGGCTGCGCTGATTGTGCCGAACGTGATGGGGCGTGGGGAAAAGGCCAAAGTCGATACCACGGTCATTAAACTGCAAAGTATTGCCGGTTCGCTGGATCAGTACAAACTGGATAATGGTAAATATCCAAGTATGCAAGAAGGTGGACTAGATGCCTTGGTCAATCAACCGGCGTCTGCAAAAAACTGGTTGCCAGGCGGGTATGTGAAAGGCGGTTATCCGAAAGATAGCTGGGACAATGACCTGCAATATGTCATGCCGGGCACAGATGGCCGTGCATTTGATCTGTACTCATTTGGTGCAGATGGACAATCTGGTGGCGAAGGAACTGATGCCGATATTCATTATCAGCCTTAATTGAGAATCATTATAATTTATTGGCATGGAATATATCACTTCACTTAATTGGATGTTTCAATAAAAAGTGAAGTGATAATAAATCTTAATCCCTAAATATAATATAAATACTTGAATATTATATAAATTAAATAATGGTGATGATATGAGAGTTATAATAAGAATTATTCCCATATTTATCTATTACAATTATCGTAAAATATGAAGAAATATAGACTTTTCATTTTTCTAAAAAAGCTCATAATGATTTCAATGGCACTTATTTAGCCAAAGGAGAGCGGTATGAAAGCATTAATTTTAGGCGATGAAATAAACCAGTTTCATTGGTCGATGCTGAAATCTGTCCTTTTGGTACTCAGCATTCTTCCCGTCAGTCAGGGTATATTACATCTATGGCAGACGACTGAAGGCAGTAGTCAGATTATGGTCGGCTTCTTTGCCTTGAGTCTCATGAGTAGCCTGTTGGCCTTATGTTTCTGGTCAGCCTTAAAAGCCACAGTGATCGATCTAAAACAAGAACAGGCATCCGTATTAGAGCGCACAGTGATTCAACTCTACCGTTATCTACCGATGTTATCTCTGGCAAGCATGCTGTCGTATGTCACCGTACAGATTTAATCATTTCCATAATGAAAAAACCGAGGCATTGACCTCGGTTTTTTAATGCCAGTGATTTTATCGTTATCTGAACCTTCTCATACACGGTCTGTTGATCGTCGTGTAATTTTTCTATTTTCTTTTATACTGCACAGATAAAAATACCAGACCAAAGAGGGAAATATGCAACAAATTGACTGGCAGGATTTTTTAAAGGTCGAACTACGTGTTGGACGGGTGGTTCAGGCAGAAGAGTTTAAACAAGCTCGTAAACCAGCTTATATATTGCATGTAGATTTTGGTGAGGAGTTGGGGATTAAAAAATCCAGTGCTCAGATTACACAGCTTTATCAACCCGAACAGTTAATGGGGAAATTAGTGGTCGCTGTGGTGAATTTTCCTAACAAGCAAATTGGGCCTATCCAGTCCGAATTTCTTGTTACCGGTTTTCATAATGCAGAAGGGCATGTTGCTTTATGTGTACCAGATGCTGAGATCCCTCTGGGGACTAAATTGCTTTAACTACAAAAAAACCGAGGCATTGACCTCGGTTTTTTATTGCGGATTCCGTTGCCTCTCCTGAACGAGTTTAAAGTAGTGCTGCTCAGGGAGAGGATTTAATAAGAAGAATCCCTCCCTCTTGCGCCATAGATGGCTCACCTTTGCAAAAGGGAGGAGCTTTTTATCTTCTTGACTTAAAGCTTACATCTACCTTACGTGGACGGAAACGCCAGCCAATCAACAGCAGCAGAGCCGAGAAGATTAGTACCGGCCAGTCGCTGAGTTTCATATAAGGAGTTTCTCCTTGCATGGCGGGTAATTCACCACGCAGCACCGCCTCTTGATCCATAGGCGCACGTTTAACGATATGGCCATGATGGTCAATAAAAGCTGTCACCCCAGTATTGGTGGCACGAATGAACCAGCGTCCATTTTCCTTGGCCCGCATCTGGACCATCTGCAAATGTTGCTGTGGACCTGCTGTACCAGTGAACCAGGCATCATTAGACACCGTTACCAGGAAATCACTCTGGCTGGCATTACGACGCGTCAGGTTGGGATAGGCGACTTCATAACAGATTGCAGAACCCAGTGGATGCTGTTTTACCTGAAGCGGCTGCTGATCACGTGCACCACGTGAGAAACCGCTCATCGACGGGTCATTTTGCAGGGCCGGTAATACCCAGCTCAACATCCCTGACAGCGGGATATATTCACCAAAAGGCACTAGGCGCTGTTTCTTGTACAGACCGCTGGCTTCATCGCCACTGGCCATGATGCTGTTGTAGTACTTAGGCGTACCTTCGGTCATGGATTCTTGCAGATCCCAATAAGGAATACCAGTTACCCAGGCACTGCCAGATTTCTCCGCCTGATTTTTCATAGCGTCGAGAAAGTCGGGAATATCCGACTGGAACATCGGAATCGAGGATTCTGGCCAGACAATCAGATCACGGCCCCATTCGGTCTTGGTCAGATTGGCATAGATCAGCAGGGTCTTCACCTGATATTCGGTCAACCATTTCAGATCTTGCGGGATATTGCCCTGAATCAGGGAAACACTGAGTGACTTGCTCCCAGCTTTTTGCTCGACAAATGTCAGCTGTGACGCACCCCAGGCACCTAAGAGCAGAAGTACCGAAGGGACGGCCCAGAACACACGACGATTGAGGATCTCAACCAGACTACAGGCCAGAATAATCACGACGAAGGATACACCAAAAACCCCGAACAGCGGCGCATAACCATCCAGTAAGCGTTCGGTAAAGGCATAGCCGGCAAATAGCCATGGAAAACCGGTAAAGACCCAGGTTTTTGCCCATTCAAACAAGACCCAGAGGGGGGCGAAGGTCAGTGGGGTTTCCGGGAAAAAGCGTCGGTAGATAAAGGTCTGAATCGCGCTAAACAGGCCCATCACCACAGCCATGATCAGGATCATCAGTACACTGAGTGTGGCGCTGGTATCACCATATTCATGGATAGAGGTATACAGCCAGAACGCACCGACGAACCAGAGTCCGATGCCATAAGCCCAACCAATGGCAAATGCCTGTTTGGCCGAGCGCTGACGTAGGCAGGCATAGAGCAGGGCCGGCGAGAGAATGGCAAGCCACCAATAATGATAAGGTGCTAACGCAAAACTAAAGATGGAGCCTGCAAGCAAGGAAAGCAGTAGGGGATAGATGAGCGGCAGCTGTTTGGAATCATCAGACAGCTGAATCAGCTTATCGAAATGAGCCCTCATTGGCGCACAGCCTGAATAGAATGAATAGAGCGTGCATCTGCCTCTAAAATCGTAAAGATCCAGTTATCCAGTTCAATCACCTGGCCTTGCAGATCACTGACCAGACCAATTTCCTGCAGCAATAAACCGGCCATGGTTTCAACTTCATCATCCGGGAAGTTGGCATCCAGCATATTGTTAAAATGTTCAATCGGCGTCAGTGCCTGCACGATCCAGGTATTGGCCGTATTGGCATCATTGTCTGGAACAATATAGAGCGCTTCTTCATCAGCGATGTCATGCTCATCTTCAATCTCGCCGACAATCTCTTCCAGAATATCTTCCAAGGTCACCAGACCAGAAGTAGAACCATATTCATCGATCACGACCGCAATATGGGTCTGGGTGTTTTTCAGCATACGTAACACCTGGTCGGAACGGGCGCTTTCCGGAACAAACAGAGGTTGACGCATCAGTGCCCGGATATCCAGCTTGGAGGTTGGTTCGGTCAGAAAAGGCAGCAAGTCCTTGGCCAGTAAGATACCGACCACATTATCTGGCTGATCCGATGAAAATACCGGAAAGCGTGAATGGGCAGATTCGACCAGAACATGCAGGATATCAAGAAGCTGATCATCTTCTTGTAAACTGATCATAGACGTGCGTGGGGTCATGACCTCACGGATTTTGGTTGCTGGCAGGTCAAGTACGCCTTCCAGCATAGCCACAGTATCGGGTTCTAAAAATCGACGTGAATCTTGTACTAATTTTAGCAGTTCGTCGCGGGTTTCGGGAGCAGTTCCCAGCCATTTGCGTAAGCCGCGCATGCCCCACGACGGGCCTGATTCCTCGTGCATGATCTTTCCTAAAGGCTCTTAATTTCTAAAAAAATGTGATTTTATCATACCGCAGAAAATACAGTTGTCCATTGCAATTATTGAGCGCGCCTGTACTGCTTGGTATTAGAGAGGACTGCTGAAAAGATCAGCTCAGCAGAGACATGGGTTCAAGCACATGTTTATGTTAAAATATCCCGATCTTTCCATCCTGAGCATGTTCATGTCTGACGCTGAAATTACGCCAAGCCTGCAATTAAATACCCGTGGTTTACGCTGCCCTGAACCGGTGATGATGCTGCATCAGGCGATTCGCAAGTCCAAGTCGGGGGATGTGGTTGAGGTCTTTGCAACAGACAACTCGACCTCTTGGGACATTCCAAAGTTCTGTATGCATTTAGGGCATGAATTGCTGCTGCAAGAAGAACGTTTGGATGAAAATGGCCATAAAGAATTTCACTATCTGGTCAAGAAAGGCTAATTGAATTTGCACAGATGAACCTGATGATGGGTCTTTTTGATTGAAGAACCTACAGGTTCTACGGCTGTTTCAATCATCAGAATTTAAAATAGCAAGCCTGCTTGGAGTAGCACAAACACAGTTAAGTAAAGATGTTTTAATTTCAAGATCTATTGATATGAAAAGCCAGCAGCTCAGACAAAACAGGCTAGGCTTGATGCATTAAATTTATTATAATGCCGAAAAAATAGTCATAAAAATTAAAAATGATAAGAAATTCTATTGCTCAAGTACTCGAACAATTGGGTTTAAGTGCGCAGAAGCGTGCTTTGCATGTTCAATTTTCCAATCAGCAACTCAATACAGAAGTTTTCCTGCAACGCATTGATGGTCAGCATGTGCTGAATCAGGGCGTAAAGATTGAACTGCTCTGTTTATCTAGCAATGCCTTGATTCCGCTAAAACAGTTTATCGGGGCACAGGTCGCCGTTGATCAGGTCACTGATCAGGGACAGCTGTTTCGCAGTTCCGGGCTGATTACCCAGGCTGCGCAAGGGCAGAGTGATGGGGCCTTAACGCTTTATAAATTGACCCTAGAAGATGCAACCGCGCTCTGGCATAAACGCCGGAATAGCCGGGTATTTATGGACAAAAGTGTCCGCGAGATTAGCGACATCATATTTAAAGAATGGCAGCGTAAAAGTCCATTATTTGCGGCTGCCCTCCAGCTGGATTTATCCGGCGTGCAGCAGGTCTATGATGTACGCCCTTTTACGATGCAGTCGAATGAAACCGACTATGATTTTTTAACCCGTTTATGGCGCAGTGAAGGGATAAACTGGCTGATTGATGAAGCTGAGTTACTGGTCGTACATTCCTCTGCACCGATTGTGGCACAAAAGCTGAGACTGATTGATGACAATCGTCAGTATCAGGCCCTCAGTCGCCGGGCAATCCGTTTTCATCGTTCCAGTGCGACCGAGCAGGCGGACAGCATAACCAGCTTGATTGCCGAACGACAGTTACAGCCGACTGCTGTGCATATCCAGCGCTGGCAGGCCGATCGCTTGAGTCAGCAAGAAGGCGCAGGTGCAGTGCAAAGCAAACATCAGCATAGTCACGTTCAGGATAATGCCAGTTTGGCACTGGAACAGGCGTGGCATATCAGTCCGGCCTGGGTTACCGATCTCAAGCAGGAAGATCAGGCGACACCTGCCTCAGATGCACAAATCGAGAAGGTTAACCAGAACCTGCAACATTTTTATGCTGCACAGGCCAAGCAATTTCTAGCGACATCGACGGTGCGCGATGCTCAGGTGGGTTACTGGTTTAGGCTCGATCAACATCCTGAAATCGACCAGCATCAGGCAGCAGATAAAGAATTTTTAATCCTCTCCAAACACTTCTATAACCAGAATAACTTGCCTAAAGACCTGAATGCGCAGATGCAGGCCTTAATCCGGCACAGCCAATGGCAGCTGACAGAAATTCAAGATGCTGATGAGCGGCAGGCCAATCAGTTGGTATTGCAACGTCGCCATATCAGCTTGGTGCCTGAATATCAGCCGGTAATACATCGACCACAAGCATTTCCGCAACGGGCAAAAGTCGTCGGGCCAGACAGTGAAGAAATCTATGTGGATGAGTGGGGGCGGATCAAAATCCGTTTTCTGTTTACCCGTCCGGATGACCATGTCCATGACAGTGGCGCAGGCAGTAATGACAGTGATACCGATTCAGCCTGGGTGGATGTGCTGACCCCGTGGGCAGGTGAAGGTTATGGGGTTCGTTTCTTGCCACGCATTGGTGAAATTGTGGTGGTCGATTTTTTTGATGGCAATATTGACCGGCCTTTTGTGGTCGGCCGGATACATGAAGGTCAGCGTTCACCAACTAGGTTTGATCAGAAAGGGCCGTTACCAGAGACCAAAAAACTGAGTGGTATTCGCTCGCAAGAAGTACAGGGACAAGGCTTTAACCAGCTACGTTTTGATGATACCACCGGACAGATCAGCGCACAGTTGCACAGCAATCATGCGGCCAGTCAGCTTAATCTGGGTCACTTGAGTCATCCGAAAGAACAGGCTGAAAGTGCAGGACGTGGAGAAGGTTTTGAGCTTAGAACTGACCAGTGGGGTGCACTCCGTGCCGGTGAAGGTCTGTTGATCTCGACTTATAAACAGCAGGTTGCCGATGGTTCACATATGCAGGCGGAACCAGCAAAAAGCCAACTTGAATCAGGTCTGCAGGCGAGCCAGGCGCTCAGCGATGTGGCCAGAAATCAGCAAACTGATCCATTAGAAGTTTTTGAAAATCTGAAAAACTTTCTTGAACAGATTGAACAAAAGGATCAGGACAAAGCGGCTGCCTTTAAACAGGCCATCATGATTCTGTCCGCTCCACAATCGATTGCGCTGAGTACCCAGCAGGATATTCATTTGTCTGCGGATGGTCAGATCAGCCATCAGGCCGCGGACAGTATTAACCTCAGTTCGCAAAAAAATATTATTGGTCATGCCTCTTCTAAAATAAGTTTATTTGCCGCTCAAGACGGTTTAAGGGCGTATGCAGCCAAAGGAAAGGTAGAAGTCCAGGCACAAGATGATGCGGTGGATATTATTGCACGTAAAGGTGTCAAAATTATTTCCACTGAAGATCAGATCGAAATTACTGCGGCCAAGAAGATCGTATTAACCGCGGGCGGGTCGCAGATTGAAATCAGTAGCGCGGGGATCTTACCCACCACCGGTGGCAAGTTTGAGGTGAAGGCGGGGCAGCATTTGTTTAAAGGAGGGGATACCGTAAGTTCGAACATACCATTGATGCCTAAAGTGGGTGAGTATAGTTTGAAATTCGAAGTTAAAGATAAGGATACTAATGAGGTTTTATCACATACAAAATATGTTTTAATTAATGAATTAGGGCATACTTATTATGGTACTACTGATGAGTATGGATATACACAGAGTTTTTATTCTAATAAATCAGAAAACTACTCTCTGCATGTATTATTAAATGAAATTGAAGATTTGAACTCGGAGGAGATTAGCAATGGCTAAATATGAATCTCCTCGAATAGCCCAGCTATATATAGAAAAAGTACCAAATAATTTATCAATAAATCATTTTAAATATAAGATTACAAAAAAAATTGAACGTAAAGTTGTTTATGCTTCAGAAGATCTAATGTTTAAGCAGAATAAAACTCTACCAATTGTCATTAAAGATAGTAATGAAAAAGTACAAGTCGATGTTTATCTTAATTCAAAATGGTTCAAAGGATATATTTTAAAACATTATAAAACTGAAGATGCTATAAAATTCGATAAAACCAGTTTCAAATCAACAGAATCTTTAAACTCCCAAAATACATCTCATATTAAAGATTTAGAATGGCTTTGTTGCACAAAGATTTGAAATGTAAAGCGCCCCTAATTGAGCTAAATTTAAGGCGTAACTTGGGTAAGTG
>CANQWW010000097.1 GCA_947627655.1 uncultured Acinetobacter sp.
AAATATATTTTGAGTTCTCATTTGGGTCTTTCCAAAGTAGGGTTCTGCCTACACAAATCCATTGAAACTTTTAAACAGAATATGAGGCTGTGTAATATTTAACTATCAATGTGAATAAATTTTATATAGTTAAATCAATCTTTTATTGTTTCATACAAGTTCAGTTAAAATTGTGGGACAGTAATGATCAATCAACCCCTCTTTAGTCGATTAAAAAACCCTGCCGGAGCAGGGTTTTTAATTCACAGGATGGATTAGTGACGTGCGGCTTTAGCAGCATCGGTTGCTTTCACGATTGGGGTTTTGACCAATGGTTTCGGCATCGAGCTTAAAGCAAGCGGCAGGATCTCATCAATCGATTTCACTGCCTTGATTTCCAGGCCTTCTTTCACATTTTCAGGAATTTCAGCCAGGTCACGGACGTTCTCTTGTGGAATAAACACAAGTTTTACGCCACCGCGGTGCGCGGCAAGCAGTTTTTCTTTCAGACCGCCGATACGCATCGCACGACCACGCAAGCTGGTTTCACCAGTCATGGCAATATCTGGACGAATGGTGATACCTGTGAATGCGGATACAAGTGCTGTGGTCAGGGCCAAACCTGCAGATGGACCATCTTTCGGTGTTGCGCCTTCTGGTAAATGCACATGCACATCGGTTTCCTCAAAGCGAGATGCTTCGATCCCTAATTCCGTTGCACGGGTACGTACGACAGTCATTGCAGCGGTAATCGACTCTTTCATTACGTCACCCAGTGAACCGGTGGTAATGAACTTGCCTTTACCAGGCACTGCTGCAACTTCAATGGTGAGGAGTTCACCGCCCACAGAAGTCCACGCCAGACCGTTTACGCGACCCACTTCAGCTTCTTCTTCTGCCATACCGAAGTCGAATTTGTGTGGACCCAAGTAATCCGGCAGGTTACTAGAAGTCACATCAATTTCAAGGTTCTTGGCTTTCTTGCTGACAGCTTCCTTCACCACTTTACGGGCAATTTTGGAAACTTCACGTTCTAGGCTACGCACACCGGCTTCACGCGTATAGCGTTGGACGATGTCACGGATTGCCTCTTCATGAACGGTAAGTTCTTTGCCGCGCAGACCATTATTCTTGATTGCTTTCGGTACCAGGTAGCGTTCAGCAATATTGATTTTTTCATCTTCGGTATAACCCGGTAGACGAATCACTTCCATACGGTCCAGCAGGGCCTCTGGAATATTCATGCTGTTCGCTGTACAGATAAACATCACTTCAGACAGGTCAAGGTCAAGGTCCAGGTAATGGTCATTGAATTTGCTGTTTTGTGACGGATCAAGCACTTCAAGCAGGGCAGATGCAGGATCACCGCGGTAGTCTTGTGCCATCTTGTCAATTTCGTCGAGCAAGAACAATGGGTTCTTGACGCCAACCTTAGTCAAAGACTGCACGATTTTACCTGGCATCGCACCAATATAAGTACGACGGTGACCACGAATCTCTGCTTCGTCACGTACGCCACCTAAGGCCATACGTACAAATTCACGACCAGTGGCTTTGGCTACAGACTCGCCGAGTGAGGTTTTACCGACACCTGGAGGACCCACCAGACACAGGATTGGGCCGCGCAGTTTTTTCACACGGGATTGAACTGCCAAATATTCGACAATACGATCCTTAACGTCATCCAGACCGTAATGATCTGCATCCAGGATTTCCTGTGCTTTTTTCAAGTTAATGCTGACTTTGCTCGCCTTGTTCCAAGGTGTATCAAGAATCACCTCAAGATAGTTGCGAACCACAGCTGCTTCACTTGATGCAGGTTGCATGGCTTTCAGTTTACGGAATTCAGCTTCCGCTTTTTTACGGACATGCTCAGGTAAATCTGCTTCAGCGAGACGTTTTTCAATCTCGGAAACATCATCTTCAGCACCGCCATTCATATCAGACAACTCGCGCTGAATGACTTTCATTTTTTCATTCAGGAAGTATTCGCGCTGATTTTTTTCCATCTGACGTTTGACCGAGTCATGCAAGGTTTGCTCAATCTGTTGTTCTTCAGATTGTTGCAGCAAATAGGTCATGAGTTCTGTCAGATGGGTTTCAAATTCATCATGTTCGAGGAATTTCTGCTTAACATCAATATTCAAGGGTACGCGGGTTGCGACAAAGAATAATAATTGCAGCAGGTCTTCAATTTTATTTGCAGCGGCAATCAATTCACGCGCATTACGTAACTTGGCTTCTGCATATTGTGCAAATAAGGCACGTAATTCCTGAACACGAGTGGCCTGGGTATCTTGATCAATAGTGACCGTAATCGGGCTCAGTTCATGTTCAGCAGTCAGGTAGTCCGTGTCATCAATAATCTTGGTTAATTTGGCACGATAAAGACCTTCGATAAGAACCTTAATACAGTTCTCATCATTTTCATGATTTACAACTTGCACAATCTTCGCGACAGTACCGTATTGATATAAGTTATCGTGATCAATTTCTTCTGTTAGCGAATCTTTTTGTGCAACTACAAATACGAGATTGTCACTGTTACGAGCCACATCAACTGCATTGATCGATTTTTCACGGCCGACAAATAGCGCAATTTGCATGTGTGGATACACCACCACATCACGCAGTGCTAAAAGTGGTAATACACTTGGAACCTGAGGCTCAAAGCTTTCTTCATTCATAATAATTTCAGACATGGGCACTCCTAATGAGTGACAACAGTGTTGCCATGTAATTTATAGTGATGGGTAATTTAAAAATTACAAGGGTCGAGTAGTGTAAATTATCGAAATATTGATTAATTATTTGATTTAGAAATGGCTTTGTCTATTTTAGTTCCCCGGTAAACGCTTAAAACGTAATGATCGGGTGGGGGTAATCAGTGCATCAAGTGGTTGGTCCCATGCTTCACGAGGCAATGTGTCCTCTAAAAATTGCAGGTCATGAGCCAGACCGAGGCGATACGGCTTTTTATATGCTGTGGCTAAGGTGCGATCATAATAACCGCCGCCCATGCCAATTCGGGTGCCATATGGATCACACATCAATAAAGGCATGATCAAAAGGTCAAGTGTAGAGACATGCTGTCCGCGCCCTTGCATTGGCTCACGCATGCCAAGTCGATGCTGGGCGAAGCGTTTGCTGCGATACTGATGTGGACTGATCTGGACCCAGCTTAAGCGCTGGTTCATATTACAGATTACAGGTAAATAAACCCGTTTTCCTTGAGCAAAGCAGTATTCAATGATTTGCTGGGTATGAATCTCACCGAAGGCATGCAGGTAAATCCCGACCTGCTGTGCATATTTGAATTCTGGATATTTTCTTAATAAATTGAGTACGTGTTGGGCAGATTGTCTGTGCTTAAACCTGGAAATATGACGACGGGCTTGACGGATTTGTTTTCGAAGTTCCGGGAGCGTAGTGGTCATAGCATCTTTAAGTAATCAACAAGGCGCACCCAGTTTAAGACATGCAAGCAGGAAAGTAAAAAAAGCAATAGCTTAACTGAAGCCTAGCCGCGGATACATAAAAATGAAAGATGTCTCCAGTTTCTAAAAAGGCTAATCTAAGGGAGAAATAATGCAGATTTACTGAACTTGATCTTGCCTCGAACAGAACTCATCGGAAACTTTCCCCCTTCCTCCAAGACCTTTGTATATTGGAATACCTTGAAGTTTGACTAGAGCTAAATAGAGCAAACTCTCAACCCAAGAATAATATAAAAAATAATTCAGGACTGAATGACATGAATAAAAAGATCAAAGCTTTGACACGGTTCATACAACTCTTTTGTGGCTGTGCTGTACTGGCTTCAGCATCAGGTTATGCTGCTACAGCAAATCAGCCCGCACCACCAAACACCCAACAGGTCTTTTTCGTCGGTAATAACTGGGATGGTACTGTCACGGTGATCCGTCCATCTGGCGACTTTGGCAAAGTTGGTGTAATTAATATGATTCCCGACCGTAAAGAGCGCCTACTCGAGATCCATTTTAATCCCATCAAACTGATTGCTTATACCTACATTCAGGCCACAGCAGGTGAGGGTAATGATCAGCTGGTCGATGATATGTATTCCACACCGGATGGACAGTCGATCGTAGCTTCACGACCAAGCTTTGCTGATGTGGTCTCGATTAATATCAAAACGGGCAAAATCAATTGGCGCACGCCGGTAGAAGGTTTCCGTGCCGATCATATGGCGGTTTCACCAGATGGTCAGCGCCTGGCTGTTTCTGCATCTTCAGGCAATGTGGTGCATGTGCTGGATATCAACACGGGCAAGGAGTTAGGACGCTTTGCCACAGGAGATAAACCCCATGAAAATATCTACTTTAATGGCGGCAATAAAATCCTCAACTCTGCGATTGGTAATGTCGAAACTTCATTTGATGCCCAATGGCAGGATTTCACCAAAGGTAAACGCTATATCACCATTGCCGATGCAAATACCTTTAAAGTTTTAAAGAAAATTGATTTCCGTCCCGCTTTGGATAAGTTCGGCCGTAAAGACTTATCCAACTCTGTTCGTCCAATGGTCCTGAGCAAGGATGAAAGTAAGATTTATGCGCAGGTCTCTTTCTTTAATGGCCTGATTGAATATGACTTGAACCAAGACAAAATTACCCGTATCGGTCAGCTGCCAGGCAGCAAAACCATTCCAAGTGATCGTACCAAATGGGTGAATGACTCACGTCACCACGGCCTTTCAATTAGTGGCGATGGTGAAAAACTTTGTGTCGCAGGCACGATGGATGACTATGCCACTATTGTGGACCGTAAAACGCTAAAAGCAGGACCTTTGATTCCAGCCGGTAAACCGTATTGGGCGACTTTAAGTCCTGATGGTAAAAACTGTGTGATATCTGAAAGTGAAACAGATGTGGTGACCGTCATTGATTTTGCGACTGGTCATAAAGTCATGAGTGTACCGGTAGGCAATCATCCGCAGCGGGTGCGTATCGGTTATGCCCCTAAAGACTGGTCGACTCCATAAAAATAAAAAACCTTAAAACAGTAGGGGACGTCTCTACTGTTTTAAGGTGAATTTTTAGGATAAACACGAAATGCCTAATAATAAAAGAATCATGATCGGTGTGGTGATAATCTTATTTAGCGGTTTAGCACTGCTACTTGATTGGATCAAAGATGAAAAGGAGATTGCAACAGTAGAATATTCTAGTTTGAGCCTGAATGAGCAGCCTGGCATCATCCAGCCAGAATCTCGGCCGTCTAGTCCAACTGCCAGTCTTGAACATGAGCAAAAAGTTTTACAACAGCGTCAGCAGTTTATACAGCAACGTGATGTTCTCTATATGCAACTGGCCAATATCTCGAATCATCTTAGTCAGGGCAAAAAACCGGACTTAAGGGAGGTAAGTAGCATGCTAGAGACACAGCGACAATTGGTTAAGGTGAAAGTCATCTCCGTACCAGAGGCAAGTGCGACTATTCAATTTTTACAAAAAATTTTGCCAGAAATGGAAATTGAACTAGCTCGTGAAATCAAGCTGATTGAACAGTAAATAAATTGGAATAAGGAAGATTAAATTCTGAAAAAAAGAGGAGTTGTTATGATAAGAGCTTTAATAGCAGAACGGCTTATATAAGGAAGAAATAAAACACTCCGATGATGCCGCTGCATGTCGTTACCCTGAACCCGATGAGTTCAAGGTGGACGCGACGTATACTTGCTGGGTTTCCTGCACGAAGGCAGGCATACACTCTAAATATACAGAACGCATCCGGAGATATAAGTATCGGCAGGGATATAGACCCGCTGGCGAACACCTCAGAGATAAGTTAATTATAAACGATAATGTCGGTCTGGCAACTCTACGCTGTTCATGAACTGTAAACAGTTCAGTTGAATGGCCGAAGTTTAAACAGAATATGAGATTATTCTGTGAGTTCCTCGACTTCATCTAAAATAGTTTGTAACAAACGTTCGCAGTGTGCATATTGCTGCAATGATTTATTCATGGTCAGCACTTCCTGCATCAGTTCTAGCGCCACCATGATAATCAGCTTACTCGGCTCCATACGTGGCGCTTTACGGCGAAACTCATCGTATTTGTCATTCAGTAATTGTGCGGCGCGTTCCAGCTCTGCTTGCTGATCAGCCGTTGAGGCCAGACGGAAGCTATGGCCCAACACTCTTAAATCAATAGCGATTTGTTCACTCATGTTGAAGCCTCTTCAGTGGATTCTGCCGGATGAGCCAGTTGTTGAATTTCCTGGGCATGATGGTCTTGGGCTGTGCCTAAAATCGCCAGTCGCTGGATAATCGCTTCAACTTTTGCCTTGGCATGCTCATTTTTCTGGCTCAGGCGTTCATGTTCCTGATTTAAGCGCTGGATTTCCTGATGGGCATGATGCTGCTCCTGAATCAGCTTTTCTTTGAGCGCACGTAATTCATTACGTTCAGCCAGAATTTCCTGAAAGCGATTTTTGAGATCAGTACAGCTTTTTTCCAGACGGCTATAGCGATCTGCCAGTGCAGTTGCATCATTATTCAGCTGTTGATACTGCGTACGAGACTCCGCCAACTGTTCAGTGAGGCGGTCATTTTCTTGTTGTTTTTGACTAATGGTGCTGTTTTTTTGATCAATATTAGCTTGATGTTGACTCATGGTAGAGTCTTGTTCTTCACGTAAGCTGGAATTTTCACTTTCCAGTTGGGCAAGTCGCGTTTTTAACGCGCCAATATGCCCTTGTAGGCGCTGTAATTCTTCTAACATATCGAGGTCGCACAGTATTGCAAACAAAGGTAATATATAAGCAGTATAGAGATTGGATAAACGAATGCAAGACGATATTTCAGGTTGGACAGATTGGCATCGTAATTTTTCTTCAATTGAAGAAATTTCCAGCCCAAGTGAGCTCCATGGTTTATTAACGGGGATTGTTTGTGTCACCCAAGCACCAAGTCAGGAAGAATGGCAGCAGATTTTAGACACACTGGATGTCCCTGAGCTGGATGTCGAGGCACTGGAACTCTTGACCAGTGAGGCCGAAGATGTGTTTCACTCTCTGTCTGAAGATGAGCTGGATTACCTGCCATTACTTCCAGATGATGAACATACACTGGCAGAGCGTGTACAAGCCTTAGCGGACTGGTGTGCGGGTGTTGTACTGGGCTTTGGTTTGGCATCTGGGCATATCCGTGCCGATGAGCGTGAACTGATTGAACATTTACAAGATGTTGCGGCCGTTGAGTTTGAAGACTCCGATGATGATGCCGAAGGTGAAGAGAGCTATCAGGAATTATATGAATTTGTACGTCTGATTCCGGTCAGCTTGTCTGTCGGCCGTAAAAAAGTAGAGGTAGAAGAAACCCCGCTTTTGCAAAAAATTAGTGCCCCAAGTCAAGCAGAACAGAAGGATGGGATATCTCAAGCCCAGTCTGTGGTGGAAATATTCTCCCCCAACCGCCCAAGTTAAGACGCATCAGACGTCTAGCGAATGACTTCCGGTAAAGGCTTCGGTCTTTGCCGGCGATGATCCCTCATATTGAATAACAGTATTGATAAGAAGTAAGTGCTCATGAAGAAACTGACCCAAGTAGAATTTCAGGAACGTCGTGATATCCTCGCTGGGGAGATAGGACTACGCAGTATTGCGATTATTGCCACCAGTCCAGTCGCCATGCGTAACCGCGATGCTGACTATAAATATCGTGCTGACAGCAGTTTCTTCTACCTGACCGGATTTGCCGAGCCTGAAGCAGTCGCAGTGATCGAAACTTTTGATACCGAAGAAGAAGGTTATAGCTATAGTCTGTTCTGCCGTGAACGTGACCGTGAAATGGAAATCTGGAATGGTTACCGTACCGGGGTGGATGGTGCGGTGGATGATTATGAAGCAGATGAAGCTTATGCGATTGATCTGCTGGATGAAGAAATCCTGAGCAAACTGCAAAATAAAGACAAACTCTTCTATAGAGTGGGCCACAGTGCCGAGTTTGATGCCCGTGTTGCCAAATGGATTACCCAGGCGAATGGCGAAAGCCGTCGTGGTACAGCGGCACCGGCACAGATTATCCAATTAGACCGGATTGTTGATGAAATGCGTCTGCATAAAGATGCTCACGAAATCGAGCTGATGCAGATTGCAGCGGATATTTCTGCTGAAGCGCACACTCGCGCAATGCAAACGGTTTATCCCGGCATGATGGAATATGCACTGGAAGCTGAGCTGAACTATGTCTTTGGCAAGAATGGTTGTGTACCATCTTATAACAGTATTGTCGGTGGTGGTGAAAACGGCTGTATTTTGCATTATGTGGAAAATGACAAAGCACTCAAAGATGGTGATCTGGTACTGATTGATGCGGCTTGTGAATATCAATTATATGCCTCAGATATCACCCGTACATTCCCGGTCAATGGTAAATTCAGCCCTGAACAGAAAGCGCTTTATAATGTCGTCCTAGATTCGCAAATAGCTGCAATTGATGCGGTACGTATTGGCAACTCGTATAAAGAACCGCATAACGTAGCAGTCCGTATTTTGGTTCAGGGTCTGTTGGATCTGGGCATCATGCAAGGCAATATTGACGAGATTATCGAAACCGAAAGCTTCCGCCAGTTCTATATGCATGGTACAGGGCATTGGCTGGGTATGGATGTGCATGATGTAGGGGCGTATAAACAAGACGGTGAATGGCGTGCCTATGAAGAGGGTATGGTGGTTACTGTAGAACCAGGCCTGTACATTGCGCCAGATGATGAAACTGTCGATGAGAAATGGCGTGGTATCGGTATCCGCATAGAAGATGATGTGGTCGTAACGAAAAATGGTCCACGTGTATTAACGGCTGCGGTGGTGAAATCTGTAGAAGAGATTGAAGCCTTGATGGCCAAAGCACGTGTTGCCTAAACTGATTGCTTAAGTCAGCCGGTCTCTGGACCGGCTTTTTTAATAGGCTGAAAAATCAATATGATAAATAAAATTAATTTAAAAGAATAAAGTAATCAAATACTTAATATAGTTATATTCAGGAGCTTATTTTAAAGTCTATATTTACATGCATTACCCAAATTGCGAACAACGCAAAGAAAAGCAACCTGCTTAAAAAATTGCACTTAGAACATGACATTTATTCAACATAGATGAACATAGAAACAGAGTTTTTAGCATCAACACTACATATTCGATTCTTTGAAGCTCGCATACTTTTGGTTGAGAATTAATCAAATATTTTAGCTGGAGAAGAAATGATGAAAAAACTAGGAGCGATTGATTGGATTGCCTATGTACTAGCAATTGTGGGTGGCCTGAACTGGGGCTTGGTAGGCGCATTTAATTTTAACTTGGTGGCTGCAATATTTGGTGAGATGAGTGCGCTCTCTCGTATTATTTATGTGCTGGTTGGCTTGTCCGCGATTTATCTGATTTATACAGCCACCAAATTGGGCCGCCATGATGTTCATCATGAACCTCATATACGCTCGATGCACTAACAGCTGGGTCATATAAACGAAGTGAGAAGATAATAAAATAAATAATGTATTTAAAACTTCCTTTTGCTTTGAAGCTAAATAAAAACGGAACTTTTGTTCCGTTTTTTTTATTTTTGAAGAAGAATATTTAAGAGGGAAAATATATTTTGTAATTCTTCATCGATTTAAAAGTCCTATATATTGCCTCATACAATGAATAAAATATAAAAAGAATTTTTTAATTATGATTATAAAATAAGAGTCAATCATATTTACCTAAAGAAATAATCGATTTATATGTTGATTAAAGAAATCTACTAAAAGTTGACATTATTTTAAGTGTAATTCAATTAGCTTGGGCTTTGTTGCACAAACCTATCTGTAAAGGCTTTTTTAGCGATATAATTTTCAAATGAAGAAGCCTACACACAAA
>CANQWW010000098.1 GCA_947627655.1 uncultured Acinetobacter sp.
GCTCATGGTCTATGCATTGGGTAGTTGGTTACCAAAACTGATGATGGCGGCAGGCTATTCGCTGGGTAACAGTCTGATGTTCCTGATGGCCATGAATATTGGTGCAGTGATTGGAACGATTGGTGGCGGTATTCTGGCGGACCGGTTCCATTTGAAACCGGTGATTATTGGCATGTTCCTGTTAGGTGCGGTTTCACTGGTCGGATTAGGCTTTAACTCTCCGCAAGCTGTGATCTATTTACTGGTCGCTGCTGCAGGTGCCTCAGCGATTGGCAGTAGTATCCTGCTTTACAGTTTCGTGGCGCAGTATTATCCACTGGCCATCCGTTCTACAGGGATTGGTTGTGCTTCCGCAGTCGGTCGTATGGGTGCGATTGTCGGTCCGATTATTATTGGTTTCTTGCTTGGTATGGAGCTGCCACATAAAATGAATTTTCTGGCAGTTGCGATTCCAGCCATTATTGGTGCGATTTCAGTTGCGATGATTGTGCGTAAAGATCTAAATGCAGAAAGAAATGCGGAGGCTTTAATTGCTAAACAGAAACTGGATTCGATTAAAACCTAGTCACTTTTTGCCAATTAAAATAACTTAAATTTTTGTTGGATGACCTAAGCCCCTTCTATAAAAGGGGCTTTTGTATACCGTACATAAAGAATTGAATAAATCAAAAAATAAATCATCTAAATGCCTGTTAAAACTTCGGTTTAATTCAAATTATAATTACTTAGATATTCAATCTTTTATCTTAATAAAGCGTGATATATCACGCAAAAAAATGACATTTCAATATGCATAGCAGAATATCAATTAGTCTTATTGTGCCTCAAATTCCAGTTGCGTATATTGCCTGACATTGAAGATTTACTTCAGTCTTCAACAAGATGTTATGGACAAGTACTCATGGGAGATGAGAACGATGACAACGGAAAAAGTAGATGTTAATTCTGTAGTCGATAATGCGAAATTTACGCCTTTTCACTTCAATGTAGTTGCTTGGTGTTTACTCATTATCTTATTTGATGGCTACGATTTGGCAATCAATGGGGTGGTATTACCCTTACTGATGCAGGACTGGGGCTTAAGTGCGGTTCAAGCAGGCATGCTGGCCAGTACAGCACTTGCAGGTATGATGTTCGGCGCCATGATCTTTGGTTCGCTTGCGGACAAGATTGGTCGTAAGAAAGTCATCATGATCTGTATCATTTTATTTAGTGGTTTAACGTTCGCGGGTGGCTTTGCGTCTAACCCGACTGAATTTGGTATTTTACGTTTCCTTGCTGGTTTAGGCATTGGTGGTGTGATGCCAAACCTGGTGGCATTAACTTCTGAATATGCACCCCAGAAAATGCGCAGCACCTTGGTGACCACGATGTTTAGTGGTTATGCAGTGGGTGGCGTGATGGCGGCTTTACTCGGCTCATGGTTTACCCCAGATTTTGGTTGGCAAATCATGTTCTTTATCGCAGGTATTCCTTTATTTTTACTGCCAGTAATCTGGAAATTCCTGCCTGAATCTTTGTCTTTCATCGTGAAAGTAAACAAACAGGAAGAAGCACGTCGTATCGTACGTCGTCTGGCGCCAAGTGTAAAAGTAACGGACAACACAACGTTCACCTTACCTGAAGAAAATGTCCCTGAAGCAGCAAACGTGGTTAGCCTGTTCCGTCGTGGCCGTGCCGTCAATACTTTGCTGTTTTGGGTAGCGTTCTTCACTTGCTTGTTGACGATGTATGCACTCAGCAGCTGGTTGCCAAAATTGATGATGGCTGCAGGCTACTCGATGGACAACAGCTTGATGTTTATGATGGTCATGAATATTGGTGCAGTGGTGGGTATTGTCGGTGGTGGTATTTTGGCTGACCGTTTCCACTTGAAACCGGTATTGATGTTCTTGGGTATCATGGGTGCGATTGTGATGAGCCTGATGGGCTTCCAGTCAAATCAGTTCCTGCTGTATATCTTGGTATTCCTGGCGGGTGCGGCATCGATTGGTTCACAAATGTTGCTTTATAGTTATGTTGCGCAGTTCTACCCACTGGCAGTTCGTTCTACAGGGATTGGCTGGTCATCTGCGATTGGTCGTATGGGTGCGATTGTTGGTCCAATCTTGATTGGTGGCTTGCTGGGGATGAACCTGCCTGCACACTTTAACTTTATGGCAGTCGGTTTACCGGTACTGATTACAGCAATTGCAGTTGCCTTGATCATGCATGACAATGAATCTGAAAAGATTGGTTCAGCAGATACTATTCCTGCAAAAGCTTAAATATTAAGTTTGAAATCAGAAGCCTCCGAAAGGGGGCTTTTTTTATTAAAAATTTTATTAAATTAAATTTTGATTTAGCTAAAATATTATAAACCTTTATAAGAAATAACAGAAAATGAGAGAAAGTATTTTTCATGCAGTATTTTTAAAATCATCCCCAAAAATATCTTCTTTTAAATGGTTAAAACTATTGTTTTTAGAAGCTTATTTAGGGGAACAGCTTATTGAAATGTTAGCGAATACATCATCTTTTAATAAGGATCAATCTGGGGATTTAGCTTTTGATATTAGATCAAATGGATGGAAAGTTAATTTAGAAGAATATATTCCCGCTACTAAGATTAATACTCTATTAAAAGAGCATATAGTTGACTTATTAGAAACTAAGTTTGTTGATCACTATCAACTTATTCAACCTATAAAAGGTAATTCTAGTGATCAAGAAAAATTATATGAATTGAATAATCAAAAATTATTTTTATTAACAGAATTAAAATTATCATATAACACTATCTGGATTACAATAAATTTGCTAGTTGATATAGTGGTTTATAGCGTAACTCAGGATATAACTTCAGCTTTAGTATCTGGAGCAATAATAGAGTTTATTAGGCGTTTTAAGATATAAACAAATTAACTAATTATGATTTTATAGCTTTCTCATTAATATCAAGCAGGAGTTCTTATGAAACTTAATTCATTCTCCCCAATCCCTGAAGATGATGAAGAACTGCACCTTCCTGAACTGGTGTACTGGGCCTCAGTCGGTGATGTTGAACAGGTCGAGCAAGGTCTGCAAGATGGTCTGGACGTCAACTCTGCCGATGAAGAAGGCTATAGCGCTTTACAGGCGGCAGCTGAAAATGACCATTTAGACGTAGTCAAACTGCTGGTGAGCAAAGGCGCAGATGTCGATCATCGCAGTACTTATACCGCTTTAGAACTGGCAGAAATGGCAGCGAATAAAGAAGTAGCCGAATACTTAAAAAGCCTAAAAGGCAGTATACCGAAATAAAAATAAACCCCAGATACTGGGGTTTATTTTTGACCACTGCTGTTGGGACTATGGCGTAATATCCATATCCGCTTCCAGTTCTTCAACAATCGCGGTATTAAAAGCCGGTAAATCATCTGGATTACGTGAAGTAATGAGCACCCAGCCACCGGTATTGCAGCGATGTACTTCTTCATCGACCCATTTCGCGCCGGCATTTTCCAGATCAAGACGAATGCTCTTATAAGAGGTCAGATTCTTGTCTTTTACCCGATCAGCATTAATCAGCGCCCAAGGTCCGTGACAGATGGCAGCAATCGGTTTCTTGTTATCGGTAAAGTAACGGATAATACGCTGTGCATCCTCATTGATTCTTAGCGTATCGGCATTGACCGTACCGCCGGGAATGACCAGTAGGTCGTAATCTTCAACGCTGACTTCACTTAAGGTTGTGTCAGGGGTATAACTGGCACTTGGCTTGCTGTCACCTTCCATGGTGTGCACATCTTCGTTTTTTTCTGCAGCATGAATCACCACAAAACCATGTGACTGCAAGAAGTCCAATGGCTGGACCAATTCATCGTGTTCAATGCCCACGTTCGAGGTAATAAACAGAATTTTTTTGACCATGACGCTATATCTCAATCTCTGCAGGGTCTTTTAGCTTAACAATAAGAGATTTTTGAAAATGTTGCTTTTTTAGCCCATGACTGTAAGCATTTATAGAAGAAAGGCTAGAGATCACAACATAAAAAAACAGCAGATAGAAAAAAGCCCCAATATCCTATCAGGGCTTTTTGTATTTCGTGCTCTAGGTATAACTCCTGTCGTACCTCACGTCCTGGTGCTTATGCTTATTGTTGTTTTTATGGTTTGGAGCTTCCTGCTCTCTATGTCTGTAGATTACTGAATGTGATCTGTAAGCAAAAGACGCAAATCGCGGCGATCCATGTACGCTTAGGCTTACAGAAGCCAGATCTGATAGTTAAATCAGGATTTAACTATTAAAAATGGATATCGAGACCGATATACGGTCCTTTAAATTCCAGTTCCAGATCAGCTCTATTCTTTTGCTCGGCTTCAATCTTCATCAGGCGGTAACCGACCTTGGCACCAACATCCACCAGCAGGTTATCGATAAAGTCATATTGCAATTCAGCCTGGACATCGGAGTGCTGGATATCACTGCCACGACTGTACATGACTTCAGTTTTGGCACTTAGACCGGTAAAAGGCAGTTTCACACCCGCTGTGGCATATAGCAGGGGCGAGTATTCATCCAGATCGTACTGAGTTGCGGCACCAGCATTCAGGCTTTTCACTGTTCCATCCAGATTGCTGAGGCCTGCACCGATATCTGCATGTACCACAGTATCCAGCAGCTCATAATACAGAATATAGTCGACTTTATTTAGCTCGATATCGGTCGCATTCAGTAAGCTATTTTCTTTGCTGTTGCTATCCAGATTGACATATTTAATTTTAGCGTTCGGGATTAACGGTAGCGGATGTTCAAAGGCGACAGATAATTGAACTGTACCCTGACGGTCCAGATCAGATTTGCCAGCATTTTCCGGCTGGCTATAACCGTCAAAATTCCAGTAGCTGGCATCGGCTTTCAGACCAATCACATCAGCAGAGCTGGCTGTACTCAGGCCAAGTCCGAGTAAAAAAGCGGGAATAAGTTTTGCGTGCATAAAAAGGTAGTCCTTGAGTTTTACTGATATTTTACTGAGTTTTGGGCTCACTTATATTCTTGCTATTGCCTACTCGCAGCATCATATCGGGATTTTCAGAAATGTATAGGACCAAATCTGCGCTAAATTTAGTGAAAGCGGGCAGCGTATTATTTTTATGGCTGCTTGAGCTCGGCATCGGCAAAGGTCGAGGCTTGCATCTGGTCCCCCATGCTCTACATTTTAAAACGTATGCAATTGTCTTTAGGCATATAATCATAATTATCTAAAATATTGTGTGATCCTGAAAGGACGTGACATGACTCATAAAACCCGAGCAATAATAGACTATCCTCTCTATGTCGCAGGACAAGCGCTAGAAACCTCAGAGTGGCTTGAGGTTCAGGATAAATATACACATAAAGTTTATGCACGTGTGGCACTGGCAGATGCCAAAACACTAGAAAAAGCCATTAAATCCGCAGTAAAAGCTGAAGCCGAAATGGCAGCATTGCAACCTTATCAAAAACAAAAAATCCTGCTGCATTGTGTAAAACGTTTTGATGAAATTCGTGGTCAGCTGACCGAAATCCTGATTGCTGAAGGGGGTAAACCGCGTCAGGCAGCTGCGGCTGAAGTAGAACGTCTGATCAATACCTTTCAGATTGCGGCGGATGCCGTCAGTCAACTGGATACCGGACGTATGCTACCACTGGCGGTCACTGCTGCTGCTTCAGGCTATCAGGGCTTTGTAAAGCAGTTTCCAGTAGGCGCAGTATCCTTAATCAGTCCATTTAATTTTCCGTTAAACCTGACAGCTCACAAAATTGCACCTGCGATTGCGGCTGGCTGTCCATTTGTACTGAAACCGGCCAGTCTCACCCCGGTTTCAGCCTTGAAAATTGCAGAAATTCTGGCCGAAACTGACTTGCCGCCGAATGCCTTTTCCGTGCTGCCATGTCCGCGTGAACTGGCAGATGTACTGGTGACAGACGATCGCTTTAAAATGCTCAGTTTTACCGGTTCTGACGTGGTCGGCTGGGATATGAAAGCCCGGGCTGGACGCAAGAAAGTCACCCTGGAACTGGGGGGCAATGCTGCTGTGATGATCGAGCCAGATACCGAACTGACCGAGGCTTTGCTTGAGCGTCTGATTGGCGGGGCATTTGGTCATGCCGGGCAGGTGTGCATTAGTGTGCAGCGTATTCTGGTTCATCGGGACATCTATGCCGAGCTAAAGAAAAAGCTGCTCAATAAGTTGAAAAAAATCAAAGCCGCTGATCCAGGTCTGGACAGCACTCTGGTCGGTCCGATGATTAAAGAAGCTGAGGCCAAACGTCTGAAAAAATGGCTGGATAAGGCGGTGAAAAAAGGTGCCAAAGTCCTCTGGGGTGGCAAGCTGGACGGCGTCATGTTTGAGCCGACTTTACTGGAAAATGTGGACCATGGCTTGGAAGTTTATAAAGATGAGGTCTTTGGTCCGATCGCCATTCTAGAAAAATATAATGATTTTGAAGCGGGTATAGCCTGTATCAACAGCAGCCGTTTTGGTCTGCAGGCTGGTCTCTATACCCAGAATCTAAACAAGATGATGTATGCCTGGAACCAGCTGCATGTCGGTGGCGTCATCATTAATGATATTCCATCCTTCCGCGTGGATAATATGCCGTATGGTGGGGTGAAAGATTCCGGTCTGGGCCGCGAAGGTATTCAGTCGGCCATTCGCGACATGCAGGAAGAGCGGACACTGGTCATTAAAGCCTGAGTTACCTGACAGAAACACGTCTAGATCATGGGTCATGCAAGCGCATGATCTGACTGTTTTTAAAGCAGAACTATCTAATCTCAACAAAACAGGAACGATTCATTCATCTCATCAAGCAAAACTTAAAAACCATATATTCCAAAAAGTTAATCCATTAATAACTAGATAAATCAAGTCAATATTGCAGAAATATTGAACGGTTGCGCTGTATAGATTATAAAAAGTTAATATTAGGAGCAGAATTTACACAAATCCTATTTAAAAATCAGTATTGTTAAATCCATATACACGGATGGTATGAGCAAGATGCTTATCCAGGATTTGACATGCTAGACCGTTGGCTGATTTAGGAGCCTAAGCTCACAAGGCGAAGCTCGGATTGAAGCACCCAGAATTATTTTTATTGGTACTTTTTTTGCTCGCGTAATAACCACAATAAGCAGCATCTAAAAGACCTAAGGTTTAGGTGTTCTATGACAGATACTCGAGAAAATTGGTCGGCACGATCAGGATTTATTATTGCAGCGATTGGTTCTGCAGTAGGGTTGGGCAACATTTGGCGTTTTCCTTATGTTGCTTATGAAAACGGAGGCGGGGCATTCCTGATTCCTTACCTGATTGCGATTTTCGCGGCAGGTTTACCGTTATTATTTTTAGATTATGCCGTCGGACACAAGTTCCGCAAGGCACCGCCTATGGCCTATAAAAAACTCATGAATGCCGAATCTCTGGGTTGGTGGCAGGTGATGGTGACCCTGATTATCGGGATCTACTACGCCAGCGTATTGTCCTGGGCCGGCAGCTATATGTTCTATTCATTTGGACAACAGTGGGGCACAGATACTCAAGGCTTCTTCTTCAACACCTATCTACAAAATGGTGAAGGTCTAAGCTTTGGTTTTGTACCGGTACTGTTCTTTGGTCTGGTGGTTGTTTGGGCAGCCGTGATGCTGATCCTGTACGGTGGGGTACGCCGTGGGGTGGAACTGGCGAACAAAATCTTTATGCCATTGCTGGTGATTTTATTCACGATCCTGGTGATTCAGGCGGTACGTTTACCGGGTGCAGTTGATGGCTTAAATGCCTTCTTTACCCCGAACTGGGAAGCCATGACCAACTATAAAGTGTGGCTAGCGGCTTTTGGTCATATCTTCTTCTCACTGTCTGTGGGCTTCGGGATCATGCTGACTTATGCGTCTTATTTGAAGCGTAAAACCAACCTGACCGGTTCAGGGGTGGTCGTTGCCCTGGCCAACTCGTCGTTTGAAATCCTGGCGGGTATTGGTGTCTTTGCTGCGCTTGGTTTCATGGCGTTCAGCTCAGGTGCTAAAGTTGAAGATGTAGTCTCTGGTGGTATCGGTCTGGCCTTTATTGCTTTCCCGAAAATCATTTCCAGTTTAGGCGCGGGTGGCGACCTGTTTGGCTTCCTGTTCTTTGGTTCATTAACCGTGGCGGGTATTACCTCCATGGTGAGTATCCTGCAGGTACCAATTGCGGCATTCCAGGACAAGCTGGGCTGGTCCAAAAACAAGTCGGTGACCATTATTGCCGGTGGTTCGGCGGTGGTATCGATCCTGATGTTCTCGACGCATAGTGCGATTACCTTTGTCGACATCATTGACTACTTTGCCAACAACATTGGTATCGTAGGTGGTGGTCTGTTATCGATTATTTTACTGTCCTGGTTCCGCCGTCCATTGATGAAAGAGCTGGAAACACATGTGAACGAGTTTGCCAGCCTGAAACTGGGGGGCAGCTGGAAGTTCATGCTGACCCTGATCACGCCGTTGTCTTTATTATTGGCATTGGCTTTAACCCTGAAATCAATCATGGCAGAAGGCTATGGTGGTTATCCTGCAAGCACGCTATGGCTGATCGGTGGGGGCACCATTGCATTCTTTATTCTGGGCGCCATTTTGTTGAGCCTAGTGAAAGACCGTCATAGTTAGGAGAACGAATATGAATACATCTGCATTGATCATGATGATTTTCTCCATCGTTTTATTATGGGGTGGTCTGGTACTGTCTGTTATTCATCTGGCAAAAAATCCGGAAGCACCAGAAGACTAACAATCGTCACATAAACTGACTGTTGCACAAAAAGGAAGCCATTATTATCTTTGATAATAATGGCTTTTTTAATGGCTGAATCCTTGGTATGACTCCCGTTTCAGATCTACAGGTTTATACAGCCTTTGCCGTTACCCTCTTGGCAGGGTTGGCCACCGTGGTTGGTGGAGGACTGGTCTTATTTTTCAAAAAGCCTAATCCACGTATGCTGTCTTTCGGTCTGGCCTTTGCGGCCGGGGCGATGATTTATGTCTCCCTGACTGAAATCCTGAATAAATCCATTGCCTCCTTTACGCTAGGCTATGGCGAAAAAATCGGTTATGCCTGGGGAACCTTTGCGTTGTTAATGGGAGCTGTGCTGGTTTTACTGCTTGATAAATTGGTGCCCAATCCACATGAGACCATTGAAAAAAACCGTCTCGGTGATATCGGTCAACAGCAGTTGTTGCGTACCGGATTATTGACCCTGTTTGCCATTAGTGCACATAACTTGCCGGAAGGTATGGCGACCTTTTTTGCCACTCTGGAAAGTCCAATGCTGGGTACGCCTTTGGCGGTTGCCATTGCGATTCATAATATTCCGGAAGGTGTTGCGATTGCATTACCTGTCTATATGGCCACCCAGCGCAAGTCTTATGCCTTGCTGGCCAGTTTGCTGTCGGGTCTGGCTGAACCTTTGGGCGCTGCCATCGGATATTTTATTTTGGCGCCTTATCTGAGCAATACGGTATATGGCGCAATCTTTGGCCTGATTGGCGGCGTGATGATTTATCTGGCATTGGATGAGTTATTGCCGACGGCCAAACGTTATGCCAAAGGTCATGAAACGGTCTATGGACTGATTAGCGGGATGGCGGCACTGGCCAGCAGTCTGGTGATTTTTAATTTTATTCAATAAGTGATCGGTGTTGAATATTAAAAAATAAAAAGGTAGCCGAGGCTACTACTGTCCCACAATTTTAATCAGGTTTGTATGAAGTAATAAAAACAATTTAACTATATGAAATTTATTGATATT
>CANQWW010000099.1 GCA_947627655.1 uncultured Acinetobacter sp.
GTTATCGTCAGGTAGACGGTTGGGATGCACGTTATACCAAAGCCAAGACCTTGAATGTGCCATCTTTCAGATATGTACGTCAGTGGCTGAAAGACAATACCCCGGCGGATGCTAAAACCTGTCTCATTCACAATGACTGGCGGTTTGATAACGTGATTCTTGACCCGGAAAATCCGACTCAGGTGATTGGTGTGCTGGATTGGGAAATGGCGACGCTGGGTGACCCATTAATGGATCTGGGTTCAGCTTTGGCTTACTGGGTAGAAGATACCGATAATGCAACTTTTAAAGCCACACGCCGTCAGCCGACCCATTTAAAAGGCATGTTCACGCGTAAAGAAGTGGTGGATTACTATCTGGAAAAAACCGGCCTGCAACCTGAAAACTGGACTTTCTATGAAGTGTTTGGGGTTTTCCGACTTTCGGTCATTGCCCAGCAGATTTATTATCGCTATTACCATAAACAAACCCATAACCCGGCATTTAAAGATTTTTGGGTGGTGATTCATGCACTGCATATTCGTGCCTTAAAGCTGATTGGTAAGCAAAAAATTGAAGCCAATGATCTGGCGCAGAAATATATAACTAAATTTAAAGAGTTAATGCCAAAATGACCACAATTTATCTGATTCGACATGGCCAGGCTTCATTTGGTGCAGAAAGTTATGATCAGCTTTCTCCCAATGGAGCGCTACAGGCGAAATTATTGGGCCATTATTTTGACTCCATTTTAAAAGAAGCGCCACTGGTCGTGGCCGGTTCGATGCAACGGCATCAACAGACGGCGCAGCTTTGTTTAAATGAATGCTTTCCTGAAAGTGAAATCATCACCCGCCCGGGTTGGAACGAGTTTAATCACACGCAGGTATTTGCTAACTATGAACCACGTTTTGATCAACCGGAATTGTTAAAAGAAGATGTGGCCCAGCATGCCAATCCACGGGCGTATTTAAGCAAAATTTTTGAAGGTGCCATTGAGCGCTGGACCGGCGGTGATTATCACCACGAATATGAAGAATCCTGGCCTCATTTTAAAGACCGGGTAGAAACGGCTTTACAACATTTGTGTGACGATCTCGCAGAGAAAAAGCCGCGTTATGCAGTGGTGTTTACTTCAGGCGGCGTGATTTCGGTTGCCGTCGGCAAGCTGCTCGGTTTAAGTCCGAATAAGACCTTTGCTTTAAACTGGGCCATTGCCAATACCAGTATTACGACCTTACGTCTGGTCGGGAATGAGCCGCAATTACTCAGTTTAAATGAACATCACTTTATCAAGGCACAGCGACCTGAATTATTAACCTGGATCTGATGCATCTCGGACAAGAAAAATTAAAAGGAACAGGACATGAGCAAAACAATTCTAATTACCGGTGCAAGTTCGGGGATAGGTGCCGGAATGGCACGTGAGTTTGCCAAAAAAGGCTATAACCTGGCCATTTGTGCGCGTCGCTTAGACCGTTTGGAAATACTCAAACAAGAGTTGGAAAATCAATACGGCGTTCAAGTGATTGCTAAACCTTTAGATGTCACTGACTATGATCAGGTCTTTGACGTATTTCGTGCCTTTCAGCAGGACTTTGGCACGATTGATCGGGTAATTGTGAATGCCGGCGTGGGACAAGGCCGTCGTATTGGTAAAGGCAACTTTGCCATTAACAAGGCGACTGTTGAAACCAACTTCATTTCTGCTTTAGCACAGTGCGAGGCGGCGGTAGAGATTTTCCGGGCACAGAATTCGGGTCATCTGGTGATGATTTCATCCATGAGTGCGATGCGTGGCATGCCTAAACATTTAACCGCTTATGGCGCCAGTAAGGCTGGCGTTGCACATCTGGCAGAAGGAATCCGTGCTGAACTACTCGATACCCCGATTAAAGTCACCACAATTTTCCCCGGTTATATTCGTACAGAAATCAATGCCGGGGCGCAAAAGCTGCCATTTGAAGTGGATGAAAAAACCGGTTCACGTTTATTAGCTGCAGAGATTGAAAAAGCGCCAGTCAAAGCTTATGTGCCGAAATGGCCGTGGTTACCTCTGGGGATAGCAATGAAACTACTGCCACTTAAACTGGTGAATAAGCTGGGTTAATTGCCGTAGAATAAAAAAGCGCCTAGGCGCTTTTTTTGATTATGGAATCAGTTCAATATTCACATAAGCTTAGTAGTGAGCCTTTCTGGCGAAGACAAAACAGATTTGTGCTAACACACTTGCGCCCAGTAACACACATGCCATAGCAAAAGCCGGATTATTGCCCAGACCGCTTAAAGAAGTACAAACTGCACCGAAGGTCATCTGCATAAAACCATAGAGGCCGGAAGCTGATCCAGCAATCTTTGGGTTGACGTTGAGCGAATTGGTCAAGGTGGCTGGTGAAGTAAGCCCGATACCAAAACAGAAGCCTACGACCGGCAGAATAACCGTCCAGGCGGTTAAATAATCGATCCAGGTAAACATAAATAAAATGATGGCAAAGGTCAAGCTAATGCAACTACCCACGGTCATCATTGTATTTAAGGAAATTTTGGACACCAGACGGGTAGCGCTAAAGGTGCCTAACCAGATGCCTACAATCACCAGTGCCAGATAGACGCCGACATCATGATAGACACTCAGAGTGAGCTGGACTTCATGAAGATCCGCCTGAAAATATTGACTGATCAAAGGCAAGACCGGCACGAAAATATGAATGGCTAAAGTACCACTGAGGGTCAGAATAGCCAGAAACCATAAGGGAATTGTCTTGTGATGCGACATTGCAATCGCCTATTTTTGCACAGGCTGATTGGCCTGGAAGAGATATCTTAAATTTTCGGTAAACAGCTGCACCGGTTGCACTGGTGTAGCGCTTTGTAGTATCCGGTTATGAATCATGCTCATCCAGATCGGGGCGATGATCAATATCGCCAAATCCAGCGGTTGTACTGCCGTTGCAAGCTCCTGACGTTGTACCGCAATCTGTAGCAGTTTTTCAGTTTCTTTTAAATTTTGGCTATAAATTTTTTCCTGATAGAAGTGACGAATCTCGGGGAAATGGGCACTTTCTTTTAAAATGAGCCGGGCAATATTGCCTCGACCAGAAGATTCAAAGCTTTCCATCATGTTCAGCATATTTCTTAACAGGAAATCATGCACCGTTTCTTCTTCAGTGAGTTCATTACTTTCAAGTGGGTGATAGGTCTCCTGGATCAGATAGTCAATGACACCTTCGAACAGCTTTTCCTTGGTTTCAAAGTAGGAATAAATCGTCCCTTTGGCAATACTGGCATTTTTGGCAATTTCTGAAATCCGGGTGTTAGAAAATCCCAGCTGGGTAAATTCAGTTAAGGTCATTTTTACATAAAATTGACTGATAGTTCAATTATGATATCTCCCATGCAGTCCAATTCATCTGTGTTTGAATACAGTATTTTAACCTTGAGTCTGTGCCTAGGTGCAATGAGTACGGCATTGGCCAGTCCTTTATATGCGATTTATATGCAGCAGTGGCACATTAGTACCACCCATATTGGTTATGCATTTATTAGCTATATGTGTGGTGTGGTTTTTACCTTACTGTTTTTAAATGGCTTAATTGCGAAAGTGGGCTTTAAAAAAACCACAATTTTTGGCATGGGCATCAGTATTCTGGGCTTGCTGTATTCAGCGCTGGCACCGGATATTGTGCATTTAATTGCGGCTCGATTTTTAATTGGTATTTCTTCTGGCTTATTGTGCACGGCCACCCTGGTTGGTCTGGCACGAACCTATCCTTTTGCACAAAAATAGCACGCAGACAAGGTTTCTGCTCTGCTCACCGTAACGGGCTTTGGACTCGGGCCTCTAGTTGGCGGATTGATTGCCGATCATAGTCAGCAACCGCTGGTAATGCCTTATTTGGTCATTACCGTAATCTCCATTTTTTACCTTGATCGGTTGTTTCTTTCTGACGGATACTGCGGTGAAATCTCAGCAGCTACAAAAATTCCGGCTCTGGAATGCACCACAGCAACCCCTCAACAAAATCTTATTTGTCGCATCCGGGCTGACGGCAATGTGCTGCTTTGCTGGATTTAGCTTATATTCCGCTCTGGCTGGCAACTTTAATGCTGAACTGCCAATTGCAAGCTCGGCAACTTTGGTGGGTGGTGCCATCGCGATTATCCTGTTTATTTCAGCCATCACTCAGATGTTGACGAAAAAAATGGATGAATTTCATAGCATGAAAATCAGTTTACTTTTGTTAAGTCTTGCCTGCGGCATGCTGTTCATGGCTCAAGCATCACATTCAAATATGGGACTGGCACTGAGTGTATTATTCATTGGCATCGGGCACGGTCTGGGGGCTGCACCTGCCTATTATTTTGCAGCGAAACTATCGGCACAAGAAGGAAAAAGCAGTATATTTTCCAGTTTTCTGCTCATCGGCTATCAGGGAACCATCTGGCCAGTCCTGTTGTGCAGTATATTGATCGATCATTTCGGGATATTAACTGCGATTGCCAGCTTTAGTTGTTTAATCATGATGTGTGCCGTTCTGATTTTTAGAATGCTTACGCCACAGTTAAAACAGACCTTCAGGGAAGCAGACTGATTGTTGAATTCAGGCAAGAAATTGATCGGAAATATGAAAATATTTTTGCCAATAGGCTGTTTATTCATTCATTATAGCTGGGTACACCACCCAATTTTTAAATGATGAGCCCAATGAAAAAAATTGCTGTGATCATAGCCGCAATGTATTTTGCCATGCCTGTGGTACATGCGGCAGCTGAAAGCATACCGTACTCAGAGATCCTGCCGTTATGTGAGGGTAAAGGACCCCATGTCAAAGTCTCGACCCAGATTGACGGTCGTACGCTCGAGGGTTCGTGTCAGATCGGCTTTAAACCGCATGACCCGCGGACTTTAGAGGGTTATACAATACAGGAACCGACGATACAAAATGCCTGTAAAGGCCAAGCACGTGCAAGTACCGTGGTTATTCATCTGGCGGGCAAAGCCGTGCCGGGGAAATGTGATCTGGTTTTTAAAATCCATCGCAGTCGTTAATCATTGAGACATTCTGTTCAATACAACGCCTTAGTCTCATATAAGTGTCCTATTTTCAATTGATATAACACTTACCAGAAGCAAAGCAGAAATACCGCATGAATCAGCCTGATCTGTGTATTTACCGGGTCGAGGGCAGCGTACATGCTTAAATAAAAGACGATTTGAGACAGTTAAATTTAAATATGCAACAACTGCTGTATTTCTAGGCATCTTGGTCAAGAAAGTGGAAATATCAACTTTTAATTTCTGTAATTTCCTTTAATGTACACCTGTCCATAAATTAAAGGTTGTACATATGTCTTCATCCTCGGATATGAGCAGTCAACAGCGTATTGCGAAAGTCAGAACGGTGGTCATGCAGGCTGGTGAAGATCTCCGAGCTCGATATCCAATTCTGAAACACCAGAATTTTATTGGTGCCAGTATTCTGGCTTTTGCCTGGATGGGGATGATAGGAACAGCACTGGCTTTTTATCTCGGTTATCTTTCGGTATGGATGACCATTCCACTGATTGCGATATTTGCTTCCTTGACCCATGAATTGGAACACGATCTGATTCACTATATGTATTTCAAAAAAACACCATGGGCCCATCACTTAATGTTGGCTTTGGTGTGGTTGGCGCGTCCGAATACCATTAGTCCTTGGGCACGTCGTCGTTTACACCTGCACCATCATAAATATTCTGGAACTGAACATGATCTAGAAGAACGTGGTATCAGTAACGGGATGCCGTGGGGCATTCGACGTGTTTTGGTCATCAGTGACCAATTGATGTCCGTGTATTTACGACCTATTCAAATGTTTAAAATGATTGAGTTGTTTTTAGAAAAACAACCTGAAAAAGAACGCTTCATTGCTCGCCTTTCCAATATTCTTGGTTTTTTACCTTTGAGTATCATGTACTACGGTTTGTGTTATTTGTTCGTGGTGTATCACGGCGCAAATATGCTTGCACCTGTTTTCGGTTATGAAATGCTGTGGTCACAAGGTATTCTGGATATCATGCCTTGGGTGAATCTTCTCGCGGTGATTTGGATCTTCCCGAACTACTTACGTTCATTCTGCTTACAGTTTGTCAGCTCAAACATGCATTACTACGGCGATATTGATCCACGTGATGTGATTAAACAAACTCAAGTCTTAAATCCATGGTGGTTGATGCCGTTCCAATTGTTCTGCTGTAACTTTGGTTCAACCCATGCCATTCATCATTTTGTGGTCAAAGAACCGTTTTATATTCGTCAAATGACGGCGAAAACAGCCCATAAAGTGATGCAAGAAGTCGGTGTGCGTTTTAATGATATTGGAACGTTCCGCCGTATGAATCGCTGGAATGACATCAAAGCCAAATAGTCATGCAGCTAAATATCCCGCATGTTGCGGGATTTTTTATACCTGGCGTTTCAATTCTAGAGTTTCCATTATTGACCAAAAAAATGCAGCAGGGCATCCTGTAACACCACTTGCCAGATTGCATAAGAATGCGCACCGTGATATTGCCGATAGGTCACATCATGTCCTTGGGTTTTGAGATCCTGCGCTACAATCGGTGAGGTTTCTAAAATACTTAAGCCATTATTATTGCGTGAAGATTCATAATTCCCGGCAGACATATAGAAATGTTGCCTAGGTTGATTTTTCAGCTGCTGAATCAGCTGGCTCATACCATTCACCTGATCTTCTGCTTTTGGCGTCCACCAGAATGAACCAGATAAGGGAACGGCATGACTAATCTGTTCTGGATTTTGCAAAGCCAAATAACCGGCACTTAAACCGCCTAGACTCGAGCCAAGTAATACCGTTTTTTGCGGATCACGTTGCAGTTTTTGATCAATCCATGGCAGTAATTCAGTGCTAAAAAATCTGGAAAATTCAGGGCTTGGGCTGAGCTCTTTAGGCCGTTCCTGTTCACTGGCAGGCGACACAAAAACAAATTGAATCGGCGGTAATTTTTCTTGTTGAACCAAAATTTCTAGTGTTTTCGGTACATTGACCAAATGCGCATATTGCTCACCATCAAAGAAAATAGCCGTGATATAGGGCTTTTGAGCTGGATTACTGGACTGATAGATCTGAAGCTGACGTGTATTGCCCAGCACAGTGCTGTTCAAGCTATAAGATTTGAGCTGAGGGGTGGCAAAATCTGGATACTTTTGCGGATCAATAAATTCTGGAGCATGCGGCAGAGCCACAATATTTTCATTGCGCAAACCAGCCCGCTGTTGGGTAGGCTTAAACCAGGTATTTAAATTAAAAGGATCTAATTGCAATACTTGCAATACTGCCCGACGCTGGGTACGTGATTCTGTCAGTTGTGGATTTAAATGTGGACATGCATGTGACAAATAACCGTCCAGATTTGGTAAATCGACTGCAAAACTATAACTGCCGATAAAAGTATTGTTGACCAGGCTTTCTTTAAACCAGATATCGGTGCCCGGCAAACGCGTTAGCCATTCGTGGTCGTTACTGGGCCCACCAACCAAACGTACATTGTGCTGTGCACCGCGATATAGAAAAATGATCCGCGATTGGTTCTGATCAACGGTTTCGATTAAAGGTGTACCTTTGGTTTTAGCCTGTTGCCAAAATGCCTCGATCAATTGGTTTTTTTGCAGCGGCGATTGCTGAATGTTCTGTTGTAATGTTTTTAATGCCTGACTTTGAGCTTGAACGGCTTCACACGGTGCAGCATAGTTTAAAGTCGCAGGAGCGGTAGGAGCTGCCATGATCGAAGTACAGGACAGCCCGAGCAGGCTGAGTACAAAAAGTGGACGTTTCAAAAAAGGACCTGATTATCATTCTAAATAATGATAATTATTATCATTTAACTGCATGATTTTGTCTTGTAAAATTTATTTATATGAAGATTCAATTAATTTGACATTCATATTGTCAGAATTGCGAATGTATCATAATGATAATTCTATAAAATTATGTTTCATCTATCTGTTCGAAACTTCTTATGTTATTAAAACTGTCTACTTTCGCACTCATTCCAGCACTGCTGATTCAGGGCAACCGTGTCAAAAAAAATACCCTGCGCCTGCCAGAGCCTGCTGGTGAACGCGAGGGCCTCTTTGGACAAGGTAAACCTCTGTCTATTCTCATTGTGGGCGATTCGGCAGCAGCCGGTGTGGGAGTGGAACATCAGGAAGAAGCATTAACCGGAGCGATCTTAAATCAGCTGCAGCAGGATTATCAGATTCGCTGGAAACTTCAGGCGAAAACTGGAGATACCACTTCGAAAGTGATTCGAGTATTGAGCGAGATTCCGGCTGAACATTATGATGTCGTGGTGACTTCAGTGGGTGTCAATGATGTCACCAAGCTGATGCCGGCAGATGTCTGGATCAAAAAACAGCAGCAACTCTATAGTGAAATTGAGGCGCGTTTTAGTCCTGAACTGATCATTGCAGCTGGGGTGCCACCGATGAATATGTTCCCGGCTTTGCCTAATCCGTTGGCATGGTTATTTGGGCGTTATGCCAAAGCCATGAACCGTGAACTGGACAACATGGTCAAGAAGAAAGCCAATATGCAATGGATTGAATATGATATTCAAAAATATCAGAACATGAACTTACAGATGGCAAAAGATGGTTTTCATCCAAGCAAAGAAGTTTATACGCTTTGGGGACAGGAAGTGGCTAGCAAAATCCGGCAGACCTTTTAAACTCGAAAGATCAATGACTGAGCTGAGAGGCTGATAATGCAGGATATCGAAACCCATCCCTTTGAACCGTTTTTACCTGAAAATGCCAAATTGTTGATGATGGGAAGTTTTCCACCGCCTGAAACTCGCTGGAAAATGCAATTTTATTATCCAAATTATCAAAATGATATGTGGCGAATCTTTGGTCTAATTTTCTTTCATAATAAAGATTATTTTCTGGATTTAGCCAATAAAAACTTTCAGGAAATGTTGATTCGTGAGTTTCTCTTAGAAAAAGGCATTGCCATTTTTGACACGGCTTATCAGATCCGCCGTCTTAAAGGAAATGCCTCTGACAAGTTTCTGGAAATAGTGACGCCGACGGATTTAAACCAGCTGCTTTCCAAAATGCCACTTTGTCATAGCATTATGACCACAGGGGATAAAGCCACGGAAACCTTAATCCTGTCGATGCCGGAAGGAACGGAAAAGCCCACGATTGGCCATGCTACACGTGCCAATTTTGCCGGACGTGAATTAAAGCTGTACCGCTTGCCTTCTTCATCACGGGCTTATCCACTGGCTTTAGAGAAAAAAGCGGCAGCCTATCATGACTTGTTTCTGGATGTCGGGCTTATTTAAGTTCCTTAAAAGGGTATTTGCTATTGGGACACAAAAAGATAGACTGAAAACCAAGGTTTTAACTTTCTTAAAGTTGCAAACAAACTAAAAGTGAGCTTAAGCTTAGAATCTTGGTCGCATCTGTGGATATTCTACCCATTTAAAGCCCAACACCTGAATGTCACGGACCTGACTAAACTCAGACCAGATCAGCTGACTGCCTTTGGTCCATGCCAATGGTCGAATCCTGCGCTGAACTAAGGCCAATTCAGATGGAGTCGCTGCACGTAATGCCCCAATTTCTGCATATAAGCGTACCCCGGGGTAGTTGCTAAAACTACCTCTGATCAAGCATTTCAGCCAAAATATCCGGCTGCTGTTCACAGCCTGGATACAGGCTTTAGGGTTATAGAGGAGATTC
>CANQWW010000100.1 GCA_947627655.1 uncultured Acinetobacter sp.
AGGCTTATATAGTATTAGATGATATAATTGAGCTGGTATTTCCAGATACTTCTGTGGGAGAATATCTTGATAAATTAGCAGAGCAAACAGGTTCAGAAGTTATTGGAGCTGATGCGACTTCTATGGAAGATTTGGCTCATTTGTTTGATCAAGCGATTGCTAAATTTGCCTTTGGTGATGATGAGCAAGGCGCTGTATTTGATGCAACTTATGCAAAACGTGTTGTTGTGCGTGGTGGCAAAAAGGTCCGTGTAAATAAGCGTATTGCAGGTACGGTTCGCCTTTCTGCAAAACAAAAGGTCGCTATCCGCAAAATGCAGGCTAAATCGCATTCTGCTAAAGCCCGTGCCGGGCGTTTGCGAAGCTTTAAAGTTCGCAGAAGCATGAGCGTGTAATCTGCTGCATATAAAAAAAAGGCGATTAATTTCGCCTTTTTTTTTAGGGGAAATAAATGTCGTTATTTGAAAAAGCAGCTGCAACGGCCAGTTCTGCAAAAGCAGCGGGTAGTAAGTTTTTATCGGAAAAACTACAAAGTGTGGGCGGGGCAAGGGGCCTTGCAAGTTTGGGGATTAATACCCTTATTTCTAAGGCAACTGAGGCTCTATCTGGCCCCGGATCTTGGGAAAACTTAAACCCTAACTTAATTGCCACAATTTATGAAGTGGACCATAACGGCCACATTATCCCGGGAACGGCCGTAGTCCAGGCAGTGTTTGTAGATGATGTAAGCCTGGAAGTAGGCTTGAACTGGCAAAGCCCATTTGAAGGGGCGGGGGCAGAGAGTAAAGCGCCAGCACTTATGTCTATGCTGCAATCCGGCGCATTTCAGCCATTGATTGACAGTATTGGCGGCAAGACTAAGGAGGTTTTGCAAAACACAGTAGATGAGGCCAGAGGCAGAACAGGGATAACCAAGCTCAACTCTACTCAGGTCTTTTCGGGTATGCCTCCCATTAAGATACAAGGCAATTTGCTCCTTCGCGCTTGGGAAAATCCAGTTAAAGAGGTCGAAAATCCGCTTGATACTTTAATGAAGTGGTCTTTGCCTTATTTCCTTGCACCAGAAGGTACTTTACTGAGCAATGCGGTCAATTTTGCACAAGGAAATGGGAAGACATTAATTGAAACAATCATGCCATCTGAGGCACCGCCATTAGTTGCTATCACCTATAAGGGCCGTACTTATAGCCCTATGGTAATTGAGAATATCAACCTGCCTTTAGGTAGTTCGATCGATATAAACGGTAACTTTACCAATATGTTAATCCCGATGACGTTCTCAACCTTAACTGCAATTGATGGTAATGACTGGATGAAGTACAGCACCAAAGGTTTTTAATGTTAGATATCCCGGTTTTGAGAAGCAAGCGCCTCATTTTAGAAATGAAGGAAATTGCCATGCTGAATGCAATTAAGCTGGCAGGTATGTCGGAGCACTACACTGAAAGACAAAATACTTTTTTGATTAATTCGATCCTTGAAAAAGTAGAGGGTATTGAAAACCCGCTACTTTGGACCGTTCAAGAGCGTATGTTTTGTATCAGCCACTATATTGCAGCTACGCAAGATAATGACCCGGATTTCTCAATTGGGGATGCTCGTTATTCAGACTATTTGCTGGGTGAAAAACAGTATCAATTTGACAGCCTCGACCTGGGTGAATATGAGGGGGATCTATGGACCGCTATTCCATTGCTAGGGGTTATGGCCGAAGCCATTGAGCGCCTGGAAGGAGAGGTTGAAGGGATTGAAAAACGTACTCATTGGTACTTAGGCTGCATGGCCTGTCAATTGATTCCTAACGGCAATGCACTGGACTATAACAGTCCTGATTATGATAACCAGGTACTTGAGCGAATGATTGTTTTGTCTCAAATACCTGAATCCAATTTCTTATATCTCATGAGCTTATTGACTGCAGCTCACCAGCATTTTAATCATTTATTTAATATTTCCATTGCTGACACTGGCATTGTGGCTATGCCAAGAGAGGGGGGTGCTAACTTGCCGTATGCACGATTTCCAGCTCATACCGCCATCACCACACTATCGAAACAGCTTTGTGGAAAATCTCAACTATCTGGCACATAACCTAAGCCTATATTCATCCACAAGTCTTACGGATGCTTTCAGCATGACCCAAACCCAAGCCGAGCAGTTTATCGAAGGTAAGGCATTTAAGGATTGGGTCAAGGTGAAAGATTCAGAGCAAAAGTTGCAGGCTGCATTAGGGGACCGCTTAAACGGCGTGATCCGAGCTTGTGGAGTGATTGTTAAAGCTGTTTCTAACTTGGCTAAGTCCAGATAGAGCAGCAAATTTTAGGTGTTGTTATGACAGAGCCAGCAAGTGCATCTGGATTGACTGTAGCGGCTGGAGTGGGCTTAGCCTCACTCTTACCGTTTGTTAATGGTGATGCGTTAATTGGGGCGGTTTTAGGGGCAGCGGTTGTCGCTGTCCATACTAAAAACGTGGTGTGGTATTTAAAACTTACGGGGTTATTCCTTTCTAGTCTATGTGGCTATTTCTTTGCGCCTGATGCTCAGGTCCTACTGAATGTTTTTCTAAATAAAGCCTTTGGTTTTGAGCTGAAAAGTATTGCCGTAGTTAGTTGCTTACTTGCCGTGGTAAGCGTTCCTTTCCTTAAAAAATTGTCTGATTGGGCTTATAGATTTGATTTAGCTGGCGCTATTGATAGCTATATCGAGAAACGTATGGCCGCCAAAAAAGACAAGGAAAAGTCGGGGGAATAACAAGTGATTGAGCTTATCCCATTACTGACGGCCATTCTTAAAATCTGTATCGGTGTTCGTATCGTCACGTTCACATCGACCCACCATAAGATCAAGCCGATCTATTCCATCTTAGCCGTAGCTTTTGTTGGGTACTTCTTGGGGAGTGCAGCATCCATCCTAATCAACGGCCAACTTGTCACTATTTCCGAGTTAATTGTTACTGCCATTCTCACAGTGCTGATTTTGATTGCACAAGGGAATCTTGCAGAGCTATTTCGCGGAATTAATAAAATATTTGGATATAAAAATGAATGTTGAAAAAGCGATTAGTGATCTAATCAAAATTGAAGGCGGTTATGTCAATAACCCCAAAGATCGGGGCGGTGAGACTAATTTCGGTATCACTGTTGCGACTGCCCGAGAGCATGGATATAAGGGCGCAATGCGTGACCTGCCACTAGAAACAGCCAAAGCGATCTATTTAAAAACCTATTGGACTGGACCGCGTTTTAACCTGGTGGCAGAGCAGAGTTCATCCATTGCAGAGGAACTTTTCGACACAGGCGTAAACTGTGGCGTTGGCTTTTCTAAACCACTCTTACAGCGTGTTTTAAACCTGCTGAATCTGGAGCAAAAATTATTTAAGGATCTAACAGTAGACGGCGTGTACGGGCCTAAAACTTTAGAGGCGCTGAAAATCACTTTAAATAAGCGTGGCCGTGATGGTGAGCTGGTTATTTTGCGTATGCTCAATAGCTTGCAAGGTGCGCGTTACATTGATCTAGCCGAAAAAAGACCGAGCCAGGAACAGTTTATTTTTGGCTGGTTCCGTAACCGCGTGGTAATGCCATGATTAGAGCATTAATAGGCTCTTTGTGCGTTGTTATTGCGGCGTTGTCTATTACTGCTGTTTGTCTTTGGGGCTGGGGTCAGAAAAACGCTAACCAGGCGCTTAAATCTGATCGTAGCCTTGAGATTGAAAAAGCTGTTTCCAGTGACTTACGTGTAAGCCTGGAAACAGCTCAAAGCTCAAATAGTCAGTTAGTCGGCCAGCTGCAGCGTGAAAGGGAACTGGTACAGGAATACCAGGCAAAAGCCAAAACCCTGAATAACGAATTTTTAGTGAAACAAGAAACGATTAGGATTTTAGAACGTGAAGATAAAGTATTTAGTGATTGGAGTAATATTGACCTGCCTTTCGGTATTGTCGGGCTGCTCAATTCTACCGAAGCCACAACCGCCGATCATCGTCACCAAAACTGAGTACGTGACCTGTCCGTTAATTTCAGTCTGTGACAAGACTAACCCGGTGGTGAAGAAAAACGGGGACCTAGCTCAAGCCTTGATCTTAACCAGACTTGAACGTGATAAATGTGCACTCCTGGTTGAACTGGTTGTTGATTGCCAAAAAGAGCATTTAAGGGCGCAAAGTGCAACTATGGAAAACTAGAGCATGACCCTAGTTGAAAGGCGGTAATGATGTATCCAAGCATCATTGCCGTTTTTTTATTTGAGGTTGTCAAAATGACAGTATCTACACCGAAGTATCTCAAGGGTTTCAGCGATTCAACTCGCGCCCTGGGTCGAAAAGCCATTAACTCAGATTTCACGATTGAGATTGAAGGTTATGAAGGTATGTACCTATTAACCAAACAATGCCCGTGGCCTGTCATTACCACTGGTGGGGAAATTGAAATTCCTACGCCATTGGGGAGCACGGTTTGGGAGGCTCAACAAGTCAAAACTGCACAACAAGGTGCTATTTCATTCCTTGAGACTGCAGCGGGTAATATCGATCAAATGCTGGTTGATATCATCAAAGATGGTGGCTATTTCAGTGCCAAAATTTATGAAGGTACACCAACTAAGTACCTGCGCTTCAAACATATTGAAGATTGTTTCATTCAGCTTGACCCGGTAGATCGTGACTGGGAAAACCGCTCACAGCCTTTAACCTTCGCTGGAACAATGTTCTATCACTACTATGGTGAAGTGGTTGAAGGTAACTCCGGGGATTATCGTTAAGCCATGAAGATTAGCGACATTGTTAGTCAGTTTCTTGCAGAGGAACGAAGTGTAGCGGTGTTGTTGTCTGAATCCCAAGTAGAGGCTCTAGCTAAAGCAGCTGTGAGCTTCTACGGTGGTTATGCGGATTTAGCCTCATGCCCGAATACCACGTTACGCGACATAACCTCAGCTGTTGAGCTTACCATTTCTGAATGGGCGTTGATTAAGCCGTTATTTTTGCTTTATGTCGAACGTGAAACAGCACTGCAGATCGAAGCTACCGGGATGCAAGGTGTGAGCGGCTTTGGTCGGAATAGCTCAGAAGTAAATATGGAAATTGCCAATTTAGAGCGGGAATTTCCACAAAAAGCGGCTTGTTCAGCTGCTTTTACAATTGGTGGTGATGAGGCGGCTAACCCCGATTCCGTCATTGCTCACTTTCCATTTGGCTTTAATTACCCGATCTATTAAGACTGATTATGAAACTTTTTTATGATAATGATGGTGAAAAGCAGCTTGTCGATGGGGAATACCTAAAAAGCTTTGTGCTGAGAAATGACCTAGTACCGATACCAGTGACTTTAGAGGCTGATATTCGTGTGGAAGATGAATCTTTACCATTTTTCAAGCAAGGCCAAAAGGTTTATACCGTCAATGATGATGAGTTCATTATTTTGAAAAGTGAGCCAATCAGTTCTGGCAAGATCCAGGGCGGGAACATAGCGCAGTTTGTACGCATTACGGCTGTGCTGAGTTCCTTGATTAATGCCTGCTATGTGAAAGAAAAATCCATCTTTAAAAAGAATACGACCCTGGCCGATATTTATAGAAGTATCGGTTGCCGTGCTGATGCCATAGAGGGCGACTTTACTGTGCCGCTATTCAGCTGTATGGCGGGCGAACCTCCATCCTATCAGATTGCTGTAATCCTCCAGGAAAGCGCAGGTGTGATGCGCTGGAGAGACGGAAAACTTGCCTTTATGCGCTTGGGTGATTTATTCAATCAAGAAGTTATTACAGATATACCGATTACAGCGGGTGAAACGGTTGAAAGCGGCTTTCTTGAACGTCATGAGATACCGAGTTTTTACAGTGTAGATGACAGTGGTAACTTCATTTATGGCAATAAAGAGAAGGCTAGAACAGCACGTTTTGTTGCCAACAAGGACCAGCTCACGCTTAAAAATATGAGCACGTGCTTGGTGCTAAAACAAATCTCAAGAATTGCTTATAACGACAACATTGTTGCGGGGGATCTACTCCAGGTCAATGCAGACGAAAACTTGGTTGTGATTACAGCTGCTCATGTCTTTAGTGCGGGTATCGATGGAGATCCACCGAGACAATATACGAAGCTATGGCTTGGGGAGCTGCATAAATGAGCCAGAAAGCAGGCAATAACGGTTTAATGTTCGGGAAATTCCCGGCCATTATTTCAAGCTATAACCCGGCCAGTCGGGAGTGCATGATTAAAACCCCGGTCGGGGATGAAATCGAAGCAGAAATTGAGTACCCCATTGGGGACAAATCGGCAAATGGTCATGTTACTGAGATCGAGATCTTGGCGGGCGATAAAGTCTGGTGTGAGTTTATCCAGGGAGATACCCGGAGGGCATTAATTACTGGTTGGAGAAATCCAAAAATAGGAAATTCAACGGGTACTAGGCGCTGGCACCATGCCAATATCGAACTGGTTGCAGATGCGACTATTAAGCTTGTTGTTGGTGGCAGCACTATAACGATTGATCCGAGTACGATTGCCCTTGTAGCTGCTGCAATTTCAACTCAAGGGGCTTTTTCTGGTACTGGCAACATGGCTATTGAGGGCAGTGTAGATTCATCGGGTGATGTGGTGGCTGGCGGTATTAGTCTTATGGGTCATACACATACAGAGCAGGGTGACGGTAAAGACGTATCAACTCCGAAATAATGGTTTTAAATATGAGTAAGAATGTAGTTTTTAAATTTGATGAAATGAGCAATAAGGACCGGGCAACGAAAGCCGTGTCTAGCTATTTCAAAAAGGCAGGTGCCGAGATCGTACAAGTCGATGTATCGCCTAACGTCAAGCGTACTTCGGGAATCAGTTTTCGTGAATTAAGCTTAACCTTTGCTGATTCTCAAATTATTATTTTCCGTATCAAACAATCTGGTGATATTTACCAGGCATTGTTAAACGGCAAAGTAAAACCGATGGTCAATCAGGATGATCATGTGGCCGCTATTGCTGAGCTAGTCAAGGCAATGGAAACAGGACGTTCAGCATTCCAGGCAAAGCTTGCTAAAGCGAAGGTTAAGTTGCCGAACAGCATTAAAACCACGGTGCCGAACAAGGAAAAATTGCTGATTGAAAAGCGTGATGCACTTAAAGAGGCTGTAACCGCTGCTGAGCAAGAATTGGCAGAGATCCGGGCTGATATTGCTAAAATGCCTACAATGGATTCTGCAACATTAGATGCGGCAAATGATCCCTTTTCACCCTTCGATCAACAAGCCCATACAGCGGCCACTTCGCCGTATAACCGGAGCCTTATGCCAGCAATGGATGACTTGATTGCGGGCAATTATAAAAAAGGGGCTATGACCATTGCCGGAATGAATATCCTCATCGAAAACCCGACCGATTCGATTCGCCAGGGCATTGATAAGGATGGGGAGAAATGGCAAATCACAATGAAGCATCACTATGGCTATTTTGAGGGATCGATGGGTGCTGATGGTGATGAGCTTGATGTATTTGTCAAAAACAATCTGCTAGATGAGCCAGACCATGCCTATATCATTAGCCAGGTGGATCTTGACGGCGCATTTGATGAGCACAAGGTTGTGATCGGTGCCGAAAGTGAGGATGAGGCTAAAGAAATTTACCACTCTAACTATAAAGCGGGTTGGGATGGTTTTGGCAGTATTGAAAAAGTCACTATGACTGAGCTACAAGGTAGAATGCAACACGATAAAGCTGCTTAAATCGGCTTTCGGGAAAACGGGCAATTTAGCCCGTTTTTTTGTCTCTAATATTGATGATTAAGTGGGGCGAAAGCCTTGTAAATTAACAATGTCAAGAGGTCATTATGGCTGCACAATTTGGTTGGGATAATGCCAATAACCCCATTGGTCAAAGTATTGATCAGATGCTTTACCGAGTACGTTCAAACGATAAAGAAGGGCTTATTTTTGATAGCCTTACGCTTGCCGATATCATGGAAGATTCAGAAGGTCCTATAGCGGTATTTGATGCCCTGGTAACGCCATATTCACGCCTGGAGCGCAAAGTAAATCAATTGCGTATGGTGATGGATAAAGCGGTTGATGGTATCTCTACAGTATCGGTTCAAGTATCTGAGCCATTTAAGCAAAACGGTAGCGTACACGTGGCCGCAGTCTTTGAATTAACCGATGGTCAAACGGTATCGGTTATTTTCCATAATCCAGATTCTACACCTAATAAGTTGGCCGCCAGTGATGAAATGATTTCATGGAAATGGATGCTGAATAAAAAGGACATTACCATTGTGGTAGCGCCTGAAAATGGCCGTGATCTGGCGATCCGTGAAGTCGGCAGACGTATCATGAAGCTGGCAATCAAAAATAGTACTGCCTTTGCCCGGATGAATCAGAAACGTGCTGAAAAGCTTGAAAATATCAAGAATCTTTCAGGTGAAGTAGAGCAGCTGGAACAAACACTTTCCGGCCTGGAAAAAGAGATCGAAGCGGCCCGAGCTGAAAAGGTCCAGCGTGATCTTGAGGTAGCCAATAATCCAATGATTAAACAGCTATTTGAAAAGCTGGTGCGCCGTGGCTGGAAACTTAAAAACGGCCATGATGATTTTCTTTCAAAAGAAGAATATGCCTTCGGTGCAAAATCCAATGTTGTTGTGGACTTTAATAACTTCGATACCGCAAAAAGTGACATTGAAATTACAGCGGTGGGCGGTGGCTCTAAAACCATGCACATTGGCACCACTGACCTTGATGCTGAACTTGATGAGTTCAAGATTATTGTAGAGGACTTGATGAGTGCCTTGCATGGTGCAGGTCCGGTTACTTCATTGTTTAACCTGCTACAAAACACGTTCAAAATGCAATGTGAGCGCCTGGCACCGTTAATCTTTAATGTGACTACTCCTAGAACAAGTAGCGGTGTAACGATTGAACTGAATGATGATGGTACTTTCCATGTTGAAAGTGATCATTTATCAGTAGGCCATTTAGAGGGTGAAGATAATCAAGGTTACATTGCAAAAAAACTAGATGAACTAGACTTTATTGCCTCCCAGGGTGCTTTTGATGACGATCCAGAGCTTGAGGGTGATGTAATCCAGGGCGGCGTATTTAAGGGTAAATCTTTTGATTTTGCTTACACCATTGAACAAATTGAAATCGCTGTTAATGCGCTATCTAGTTTGTCTTTAGTGTTTGGTGACTTTAATCATACGGCGGCAGCTGGTGGCACCTTGTTCGATTCTATTGCCAGTGAATCTAACCCGCCAATTGAAGGTATGACTGCACAGATCGGATACAAGCCGACTGATATCGTGATGGCCCGGGTTAGTGTGGATGCAGCGGGTAATGCCATTATCTACAGAGGTGAAACAGGCACCACACAGGAAAGAGGCATTGATGCACCGACCTCCTATAGCCAGTTTGTACCTGTATTTAAGCGCCTGATTGCAGAGCTAACTAAAGAGCCAGAGCTAGAGGACAAACTACCTGAGCTGAAAGCCTATCTTAATACCTTCACCCCGTTAAAGCGTGGTCAGGTGCTTAAATCCCTTTCCCGTGCAGCCTATGATCAAGATGGTGCACGTGTCACGGTTGCTGAAAATGTTATTTCACTGGCTAAAAGCGAAGGCGCGAGAGTCGGCGTTAATGGCAAGGATGAAGTTTCCTTAATGAATGACAAGCACACCTTGAGTAGCAAACTA
>CANQWW010000101.1 GCA_947627655.1 uncultured Acinetobacter sp.
TTCAGTCGGTGTCTGAATCCAGTTTTGATGCCTGGGTGAAATTCTACCGTCAGGATGAAAACTCGAATAATGCCGGTACCAGCTATTACAACAAAGGTTGTCTGGTGGCTTTGTGTCTGGACTTAGGTCTGCGTTTACGCGGTTCAAGCCTAGACGCCTTAATGCGTAAATTGTATGAAAATGCGCAAAATGGTATTCAGGTCAACGAGCGGACGATCTTCGATTTATGTCAGGAACTGACCGAGGATAGCTGGCTAGAGCAGATTAACCATCTGATTAACACCACAGATGAATTGCCATTAGACCAGTTATTGCCAGAGTTTGGTATCAACTATACGCTGAAAAATGATAAATCATTGCCATTCGGTTTAAAGCTGGCAGACAAGCCGGAAGGTTTATTTATTCAGTCAGCTCGTCGTGATGGAGCAGGCTCAAAAGCAGGACTATCAGCCAATGATGTGATCATTGCCATTGATGGTCTGAAAGCGACCACAAAACTTGCTGAAAAATATGCACAGCAGCAAGGAACTTATAGCATCCATGCATTCCGTCGTGATGAATTGATGAGGTTTGACGTTCAAGCCGCTGGTTCTGAACTCACTGAGGTTGAACTAAAAGTTGAAGATCAAGCTCAAGCTGAGAAGTGGTTGAAAGCTTAATCAGACTGTTTCTGTTAAAAAACCGGTGTTGATGCACCGGTTTTTATAGCACTAAATTTTAGCAAAACTATTTGATGATCAGTCGTGATGTTCCTCGGAACTCAGCCACAACTTGATCTTTCTGATTCATAATTTGAATATCATAAAGACCACTACGACCACTGCTGGTTTTATGTTCAGCTACCGCAGTCAGAGTATCACCGAGCAGTGCCGGTTTCAGATAATGAATACCACAATGTTGGCCGACTGCCGGGTGCTCGCCAGTATTGCAGGCGATAGCGAAAGCAGCGTCAGCCAAGGCGAAAATCACAGCACCATTGCAGGTCTGATGACCCTGTAAATGTTGTTCAGTCACCTTAAGTTCAATCTTGGCATGATGATAGTTATAGGAAACCAGATGCGCACCGAGATGCTGAATTAACCGATCCTGATTGAACATATGGTTGACTTGCTGATCCATAGCAAAACTCCTATTTAAGATATACTTTGTTTTAGAATAGTAATTATGTGAATTATGAATAGCATTCTAGGAGATAAATAACAAGTAGCAGCCTTATCAATGGTGGAGTACAGATGGTTATTAACTACCATAAAGCGTCATTAACATGACGCTTTTAGATCATACGAATTAGTGACCGCGATAAGTTGAATACCCATAAGAACTCAATAACAGTGGAATATGATAGTGCTCTAAAGCACCGTCAATAGTAAATACCACCGGTACCTCAGGGAAAAAAGTACGTTGGTTATTTGCCTTAAACCAGTCACCTGTTTGAAACGTTACTTTATAAACACCTTTTTGGAGCACGGTATCTTTAGGATAAAGCTGCTTGATTCGGCCATTCGGGTCTGTTTTAGCTTCATTGAGCTTGACCCATTTATCACCCTGTTGGGCTTCTAAAACTACCACTATATTGGCAGCAGGCAGACCCGTTTCCTGATTCAATACGTGGACACTTAAAGGATCGGCAAAGCTAAAAGTAGAAAGCATTGTTATAGCGAAAATAAAAAATATTTTTTTCATGAGACTCATCGCAAAATGAATACTTAGAATTATTCTAATAGACTGAAAAATAAAAACGATTTAAGTTATGTAATAAAAAAGCCCACCGAAGTGAGCTTTATAGAGCAGCTATTAAAACTTATCCACGACCGCGCCCACGACCACGCGGTGCTTTAGTATTTGGACGGGTGGTACCATTGGTCTTACGACGTGGTTTGTCACCTTCTTCCATTTGCCAGATGCGCGGTGTACCGGTTTTTTTCTTGGTACCGTCTTTGTTTACTTTCTTATTGATCGGTTTGCCACCAGTGCCACCCGGTTTTTTCACATAAGAACGTGAACGATACGGTTCCTGTGCTGGAACATCTTTAAAGTCCGGATAGAGCAGAGGCTCGATTTCTTTGGTTTCACCAGGTTGCAGACCTAACTGTACCAGATCAATCGAACCAATTTTAGTACGGATCAAACGTAAAGTCGGGAAGCCGACTGCAGCAGTCATACGGCGTACCTGACGGTTACGGCCTTCACAGATCGAAATTTCTACCCACGAGGTTGGCACGGATGCACGGTAACGTACCGGAGGATCACGATCCCATAACCATTCAGGTTGCTGCACTTTCATGGCTTTGGCCGGTAGGGTGATGCCATCTTTGAGTTCAATACCTTTACGCAGCTGTTCAAGTGCTTCTTCAGTAATGTCACCATCAACCTGAACTAAATAGGTTTTGAATTTTTTGTTTGCCGGGTTGGTGATGTACTGGTTTAAACCACCGTGGTCGGTCAAAAAGACCAGACCTTCAGAGTCCATATCCAGACGACCTGCCAAACGCAGGGTAGGGTCGTCTACGAAGTCGGACATCGTCATGTGGGCTTCGTCTTTACGAAACTGGGAGAGGACGTCATAAGGTTTATTAAGAATGACGATTTTCATAGGAAAACTTCTATAATTACAAAAATTTGAAAATGCGTAGATTTCTTATCATCAGGGGGAAGCGGGTCAGTTCCCATTGAAATCTAAAAATGCTGGATGTAGATGACACTATTATGAGGCAAGATCAGTCTAAAGTGTTATCTATCTCAAATTATTTTTGTTTTCTAATCCGTTGCAGTAGTTTAAATATCACCTTTATCAATAGTCGGATCCAAGGATACCGCATTCACATTAACGATTTAAGTGCTGAAGCATCAGGTGAAATAATTCTGCTTGAAAGATCGCATCCTGAAGCGCATGATGATTCCCGTGTGTTTTTGGATTTAAAACCTTACTCATATGTTTTGCTCTGGTTTCAAACCAGTGGCTGCCAAAAGCACCGAAATACATAGATTTAATATCCAGAGATGCCACGCCAAATGGATTATGCCCGGTATATTTATGAAAATAATAATTGATAAAGGACCAGTCAAAACCGGCATTCAGTCCGACAAAAATCGGCGTTTCAGCGTTCAGGAGATTGTCGTTTAGCCAAGCAGCGCAGTTCTGCATCGCTGTTGCTGGATCAGTGCCATTTTTTGCCAAGTCTTGTAGATGAAATCCAGCAACTTCCAAAGCCTTAGCATTGAACTTAAAAGAAACAGGTTTTAATTCACAATAAAACTGAACTTCTGGTTGATCAATCCGGCACATGCCGATGGACAGCAGATCATATTCACCTGGAATGGGACCAGAGGCTTCAATATCCACCGAGATAAAAACTTCTTTTTTCATGTTCATACTTTAAGCGCTGAATCAGGGCAAGGTTAACTTTATTATGACTGGAATGCGCGGCATGATCTATTCAGGAAATTTTACTCGCTTTGATCATTGATTTGATGTATTTTTATCCAATAAATTAGTATCTTAAACACTTAATAATAAAGATGAGATCTTATGAAAAAGTTAATTTTAGCCGGGGTAATGGGGATAATTTCTGCAACCTTGCAGGCCAATGTACCTACGTATGGTTATCCAGGTAAACTGTATAATATTGGGGTAGCAGTAGGCTATTCAGGCTTTAACATGAAGTCACATGACTGGTTTGAGGATGAATCCTTCAATGGCGTATTTTTAAACCTGGAATATCATAGCCATCCAAAAGCGAGTATCTGGGCCGAATACAGTTATATGAAAGATGAATTCTGGGCCAGTGAAGGGACAGTGGGCTATAAATACAAATTTTATGAGACCAATGAGCTTTATACGGCCGGTTCTTTAGGCTTGGGCTATGCCTATATGGAAGATAAAGAGAATGATCCGGAGCTAGGTAAAACCAAGGTGGAGCTTAAATATATTACTGTTCCTGTGTATGCCGAGCTGGGCTTTAAACCCGCTGTGCAAGTCGATCTGTTTGGTACATTGGGTTATAAGTGGATGTATAACCGCAAGGCCCGGGTGTGTATGGAGGGTGACTGTGCCGCCGCAAAACTACATGCAGTCGATCTGGAGGGTTTAATTTATAAACTGGGCATTCGCTATAATTTCTAGGATTTCAGTCAGTTAGAAAATTCTTTAAATAGATCAATCTCATTTTAAAAAACGGGAAGATTTTTCTTCCTGTTTTTTCATGTAAAAACATGTATTTTGTGTAACTGTTCAAAATAAAAATTAATATGAGAGTCATACTCTTAATATTTGACTTATTACATTCACGTATTTTGATACAGCTCTAGAGTTGGAATATTCTGCAGGCGAGCTAGAGTAATTCATGCAATCTTGTGCAATAGAGAAGTCTCTCAGGAGTTGGTATGGCTAGATCTCAGGCAAAACATAAACAAGTTCAGCAAAAGGATAAGAAAGAGTCTATGCAGGACGAGGAACAACAGCAACAACAGCAACCACAAAAATCTAAAGCCTCACGGGCGAAAAAACGTAAATAACCCTTAATGTGGAATACTCGCTATTTAGACAAAACCCTCAATTGAGGGTTTTGTTCTTTTGCAGGAGTCAAAATATTCAAACAATAACGTCAAAAAATTACAAGAAATGTATGCGAGTCACAACCAGATTGCATAAGATCATTTCAAGCAGAAAAGTAAATGAGAAAGTGCGGTGCAGCGTTTGAAAGTTCCCTTATTGTTGGTCTTTATTTTAATTGCACTCAGTGGCTGTCAACCACCGCCTTCTAGCGAGTCTGCTGGCTGGAAAAGTCCTTATCTGTACTGGCAGTTACGCAAAGCGCCTTTATCTCAACCCTTAACCTTACCCGTCGAAGGGGTTACTCAGCGTCAACTGAATGATACCTGGGGCGCAGCACGTAGTCAGGGGCGCCAACATGAAGGCATTGATATTTTTGCCAAACGCGGAACCCCGGTGATCAGTGCCACGCCTGGTATCGTACGCCGTATTGGAACCAATAATCTGGGCGGTAAAGTCATCTGGATTACTGGACCGGAAATGAGTCAGCATTATTATGCGCATCTGGATGATTATGCAGCGCATATTCAAGAAGGTGACTGGGTCGAAGCTGGTGAAGTAATTGCCTATGTGGGCAATACTGGCAATGCCAAAAGTACGCCACCGCATTTACATTATGGAATCTACTTTGCTGGAGAGGGGGCGACCAATCCTTATCCTTATTTGAAAGCTGAAGAATTAAAATAATGCTGCAAGCGAAGATTGTGTAAAAGAATTTAATCTGGAAAGAGAAAAAGCATCAAATATTTTATCTTCCATTTTCCCAGCTTTTATAAATCTTCTCTATATACCAGAGATTGATGGTCTGCGAGCTGTTGCCATCGGTGTTTTGTTAAGCAATAAAAAACCGCATTGATGAATGCGGTTTTTTAGATTGATCTTTGGGAATTAACGCATTTTTGCCAGGAAGCGGCCTAGACGGGTAATCGCTTCACGTAATTCATTTTCAGCAGGCAGGAACACCACACGGAAATGATCTGGGGTTGGCCAGTTAAAGCCTGTGCCTTGTACCAACAAGACTTTCTCGGCACGTAACAAGTCCAGCATCAGCTTTTCATCGTTTTCAATCGGATAGATTTCTGGGTCCAGACGAGGGAAGCAGTACATGGCACCTTCTGGTTTTACACAGCTTACTCCTGGGATTTCATTTAGCATTTCCCAGGCAATATTACGTTGTTCGTATAAACGGCCACCTGGGCGCGTCAAGTCATTAATCGACTGATAACCTCCAAGTGCAGTTTGAATCGCGTATTGTGCTTGATGATTCGCACAAAGACGCATAGAGGCCAGCATATCCAGACCTTCGATATAATCGGCTGCACGTGCTTTATCACCGGTAATGGCCATCCAGCCAGAACGGAAACCAGCAATACGATAGGCTTTAGACAGGCCATTAAACGAAATACACAGTTGATCACCCGCGAGTGAAGCCACGGAGACGTGTTCAATACCGTCATAAATGATTTTGTCGTAGATTTCATCAGCAAACAGAATCAGATCATATTTTTTAGCCAGATCGACAATTTGCTGTAAAACATGCCGTGGATAAACCGAGCCAGTCGGGTTGTTCGGGTTAATGATCACAATACCACGCGTATTTGAGGTGATCTTGCTTTCCATATCCGCGATATCTGGATACCAGTAATTTTCTTCATCACATTTATAGTGAATCGCCGTCCCCCCAGACAGGTTGACTGCCGCTGTCCAAAGCGGATAGTCCGGCATCGGAATTAGCATTTCATCGCCGTCATCCAGCAGGCCTTGCATCGCCATCACGATCAGTTCAGATACCCCATTCCCGATATACACGTCATTCACGTGCATATTCAGGATGCCTTTTTGCTGGTAGTACTGACAGATGGCTTTACGTGCCGGGAAAATCCCTTTGGAGTCGGTATAACCAATCGCATTTGGCAGGTTGAGTGCGACGTCGTTAATGATTTCTTGCGGGGCTTCGAAACCGAAAGGGGCCGGGTTGCCGATATTCAGCTTGATGATCTTATGTCCGGCTTCCTCCATCTCGTTGGCCGCTCGTAACACAGGTCCGCGAATGTCGTAGCATACATGCTCGAGCTTAGACGATTTTTTGATTTCGCGAGGGGATTGGAAAGTGTTCGGCATTTTGATGTTCTCGGAAAGAGTGGAGGTCACTTTTGCATAACGATATAAATAACTTTTAAATGTCTCTGTTGTGACGAGATCGAGATCATGTTCCTCTCGGAGTCGTACAACAATTTTTTCATGCGTAAATCCAAGCTGTTGGTACTGTTTGATTACAGGCAGCAGATTTTTAAAAATTACGCTCTTTTTTTGCGACATTTTTTAATCCTGAGCAAATTTAGAACTAAGAATATCACTAAAATTGCTCACAAAAAATCATTTAATGTATAAATTGCTTACTTTTGTGTTTTATGTTTGCTTACTTTTTGCTTTTATGGGCATTATTATCTTTTGTAAAATGTTGAATAAAGACTAGAATTTTTAAAATGAATCACGTAAATATAGGATTATCCTATTTTAAATAGCAAGATATAAAGGTACATAAGCATGGGAAAACTCAATAAAACAGACCGGGAATGGCAAAGAGAGTTATCACCAGAAGAGTTCCGCATCACCCGTCAGAAAGGGACTGAGCCAGCATTCACTGGTAAATACTGGAATACCAAACAAGACGGTACCTATGTGTGTCGTTGTTGTGGTGAGCCTTTATTTTCTTCAGAGACCAAATATGACAGTGGTTGTGGCTGGCCCAGTTTCTATAAGGCACTTAATAACACTGCAATAGAAGAACATCGGGATACATCTCACGGGATGGTCAGAACAGAAATTGTTTGTCATCATTGTGACGCACATTTGGGTCATGTCTTTTCTGATGGTCCACAACCAACCGGATTACGCTATTGCGTCAACTCCGCTTCACTCGACTTAAAAACACAAGAAAAAAATGATGAGGAAACCTATCCATGACCGATATATATCAGTTTGAAGCTGAATTGTTAGATGGGAAAAATAAACCATTTACAGACTATGAGGGAAAGCTTCTCCTCATTGTAAATACCGCCAGTAAATGCGGTTTTACTCCGCAGTTTGCCGGACTGGAAAAGCTGTATGAGAAATATAAAGATCAGGGACTGGAGGTTTTAGGCTTTCCATGTAACCAGTTTGGCGGACAGGATCCAGGGAGCAATGAGCAGATCGGCGCATTCTGCCAGAAAAATTATGGAGTCAGTTTCCCGATGTTTGCCAAGGTGGATGTTAAAGGTCCAGAAGCCCATGCCATTTTCCGTTACCTGACCAATAATTCTAAAGGGATTCTGGGCAATGGCATTAAATGGAACTTTACCAAGTTTCTGATTGGACGCGATGGCAAAGTGCTGAACCGTTTTGCACCGACCACCAAACCAGAAGACCTGGCAGTTGAAATCGAAAAAGCTCTGTAATGAATTCGGGGCGGTCTGCGTGGCCGCTTGCCCTTACATTTTCCAGATCGGCTTTTTAAGACCTCCCATGCGAACGTCAGCCTTCTCTTTACCCTTCTATTTATTATTCAGTTTCAGTGCTGCAATGATCGCTATGCCTGCTGCTGCACAGCATGAACAGGATAAGAAGATGCAGCAGTTACTTAAAACGCTGAATCAGCCGATACCGGCCTATGTCCCACCAACAGTAGACGGTGCCGTTCCAGCTCATTTGCGTGATCGACAGGCGTATCAGGTCAGCTGGTTAAAGGCGCCTTATTTGCGGTTTACTGAAGCAGAAGTACAACGCGCCCAAGCGGTCAAAATCAAAATGACCGTGGTTGCTAATAGCGGGCTCATTGTCCAGGTCGATCTCCTTAGGAGTTCGGGCCTAAAAGCAGTTGATCAGAATATTCAAGCAGCTGTACTGGCGGCCAAACTGGAACCCATTCGGGGTGTCGATCGCAACCTGACTTATACACTGGAACATGAAATCGCAATAAAAAATCCACTGTAAGAGCAGTGGGTTTTTTTGTCATCCTGTTCTGTTTTAGAGAATCGCTTTTAAACGCTGAATGACTTGTTCGCATTGCGCCAGATCAGCCACCAGTGCCAGACGGACGTGATTTTCACCCGGGTTGCCTTGTTCGGTATCACGCGATAGATACCGGCCCGGTAACACCTTGATATGTGCCTGTTGCATTAAGCGTTTGGCAAAATCCTCGTCATTCTCGACTTTTAGCCAGTAGTAGAAACCGGCATCCGGTTTTTTCAGTGCCAGCAGATGTCCCAGCTCTTGTTGGAACAGGTCAAACTTGGCACGATACTGTACCCGGTTTTCTTCGACATGCGCTTCATCGTCCCAGGCCGCAATAGAGGCCAGCTGATGTTGTACTGGCATCGCTGCACCATGATAAGTCCGGTATTGCAAATAAGGTTTGAGCAGAGCAGCATCACCGGCAACAAAACCTGAACGCAGACCGGGCAAATTGGAGCGTTTAGACAATGAGTGGAACACTACGCAATTTTTATAGTCATCCCGGCCAAGTTCGGCACAGACTTCCAGTAAACCTGTAGGTGCCTGGTCAAACCAAAGCTCTGAATAGCATTCATCGGATGCAATGACGAAATCATACTGGTCTGACAGGGCGATTAGCTTTTTAAACTGTGCTTTAGACAGGACTGCACCAGTTGGGTTACCCGGCGTACACACGAACAATAATGCTGTTTTTTCCCAGACTTCAGCAGGCACTGCATCGAAGTCACCCAGATAATTATTTTCTTCAGTACAGTTGATGAAATACGGTTTTGCACCTGCCAGCAGCGTTGCACCTTCATAAATCTGGTAGAACGGATTCGGCATCACTACATAAGGGGCATCTTCACGTTTAATCAAGGCCTGTACAAAAGAAAAGATAGCTTCACGTGTACCGGAAACAGGTAGAACATGCTGGTCAGCACTGATGCTGTTCAGTTTAAAACGGCGCGTCAGCCAGTTGGCAATGCTGCTCCGTAACTCAGGTAGACCTTTTGAGTTTGGATAGGTCGACAGATGCTGGAAATTATCAATAATCGCCTGTTTCACGAACTCTGGTGCAGGATGCTTTGGCTCACCAATGGAGAGGGGAATTAAAGGCAATGCTGCG
>CANQWW010000102.1 GCA_947627655.1 uncultured Acinetobacter sp.
GGGTTACCCATGTGAGAGTAAGTCATCGCCAGCTCATTATTCTTAAAAAGCCCCTGCATATAGCAGGGGCTTTTTTTTATGGGTGGAATTTAAGAAAAGCGGAATTATTCGTTGGTTATTTCAACTGAATCCTCACATAAAAGGCGATGAAGAGGCGTATACTGAACCAGTTCATGGAGCTGATATGTCCTCAAACTCATCTTCAAGCCATATTGAATATGGCTCATCTGCCTTTAAAGCTGTTTTATTCTCCTTATTTCTGGCCGGTTTTGCGATTTTCTCATCGCTCTATTGTGTTCAGCCCATGATGCCTATTCTGGCCGACTATTTTCATATTTCTCCGACACAAAGCAGTTTTCCGCTTTCATTCTCTACCATTGCCCTAGCGGTTGGTCTGATTTTTACCGGACTTATTTCAGACCGTTTTGGCCGTAAGCCGATTATGGTCTGGTCTTTATTTTCAGTTTCAGTATTGTTATTACTCAGCGCTGTACTGCCGATCTGGTCGGTATTTCTGGTCACACGGGTATTCATCGGCCTAACGGTGAGTGGGGTAGCAGCGGTGGCGATGACCTATATTGGCGAAGAAGTCGCGGAGCAGGATATTGGCTTTGCCATGGGGCTGTATATTTCCGGAACAGCAATTGGCGGGATGAGTGGTCGTTTGATCGCTGGGGTATTGGTCGATTTTATTTCCTGGCAAGCTGCAACTTTGATTATAGGGCTGCTGAATCTCGGTATTGCCACCACATTTTATTTTCTCTTGCCGAAGTCCAAGCATTTTCAGGCTTATCCGATGCAATGGAGCCGATTTATACAGGCATTTCAGCATAATCTGAGTGATCCCAAGCTACGCGTCCTATTTCTACAAGGCTTTATTCTGATGGGCTGTTTTGTTTCGGTATTTAACTATTTGAGTTATCGCCTGATTCAGGCACCCTTCGAACTGTCGCATGTCTGGATTGGCGTCATTTCGATAACGTATTTGGCCGGGATTTATAGTTCTCCTCGAGCTGCAGCCTGGAGTCGAAAGTTTGGACGCTTTCAGGTGCTGGTAGCCATGCTTGGTATGATGCTATTCGGCTTAATCTTGATGTTAATGAATAGCTTGGCGATGGTTTTTATTGGCCTACTGATTTTCACTTTTTCTTTTTTTGCTGCCCATTCTACGGCCAGTAGTTGGGTATCGGTGCAGTCCTTACAGTATCGTGCGGTAGGTTCATCTTTATATCTGTTTTGTTATTACCTCGGGTCTAGTCTCTTGGGGAGTTCGACCGGTTTGGTGTGGGAAGCGGCAGGCTGGTGGGGATTGAGTGGCTTGGTTGCAATAATCTTGTTGTTGGGATTATGGTGGGCACAAGGTCTAAAAACGGCAAGGTCTGGGTAAAATAATATTTCATGGTTATATATTCCCGTTTCAGGCCAGAAAGTATTTTTTGTATAAATTATAATCAAGCAGCCTGAGCCAAATTCATGCTAAAATGATCGGCTTTCATCTTTGATCTATTTTCTGATCTTCCATCTGCCAGCCGAGAATTGCTAGCCATGTCTACTGCTTATACCGCTCAGACCGCGCCTAAAGCGTTGTTTGATTACGACAAATATTGGGCGTCATGTTTTGAACCCGCGCCTTTTTTGCCGATGTCACGCGAGGAAATGGACCAACTCGGTTGGGATAGTTGTGACTTTATTCTAGTCTGTGGTGATGCCTATATTGATCATCCATCTTTCTGTTCAGGCATCATTGGTCGTACCTTAGAAGCCCAAGGTTTCCGTGTCGGTATTATTGCACAACCAGATTGGACCAACGTGGATGCGTTCCGCGTTCTGGGTAAACCGAATATTGCTTGGGGTGTCACGGCAGGGAACATGGATTCCATGATCAACCGTTATACGGCTGACCGTAAAATCCGTTCCGATGATGCCTATTCACCAGATAATCAGCCCAATAAACGTCCTGACCGTGCCGCAACCGTGTATTGCCAACGTGTCCGTGAAGCTTATCCTGATGTGCCTGTTCTACTCGGTGGTATTGAAGCATCACTACGTCGTATCGCACATTATGATTAATCACTGAAATTATGCATCGTTTGGCGCGTGGCGAAAAAATTCACGAGATTACCGATGTTCGCGGTACTGCGTTCATTGTCAATAAACATAACCGTGCCTCTAAAGCCAAATTTGTTGAAATTGCCTCCAATGATGTTGATGCGATTGGCCGTGTTGATCCAATTATTAACCCTTATGTCATGACTGAAGATATTGACGGTTGTGAGATTGAACAAGGGAAGGACAGCAGCCAATATCAAGGTTTCCAAAAAGAGCCTGTGGCGAATCCAATTGTGCGTGAAGGCGACCAGTTGGATGAAAATACGCAAATTGTGCAGCTACAACCGTCATCAAAAGCCATTAAACACAAATTACCACCGCGTGAGCTGGCAGTGATTCGTTTGCCGGCCTTTGAAGAGGTGGTGAATGATCCAGTGTTATATGCGCATGCCAATCGAATTTTGCATCTGGAAACCAATCCGGGCAATGCGCGTGCCATGGTGCAAAAGCATGGCGAACGTGATGTCTGGTTAAATGCACCACCAATTCCGTTGACTACGGAAGAAATGGATTATGTGTTTGATCTGCCTTATGCACGTCTGCCACATCCAGCCTATGCGAATGCACGTTTCCCAGCTTTCGACATGATCAAGTTCTCGGTGAATATCATGCGTGGCTGTTTCGGTGGCTGTACTTTCTGTTCGATCACTGAACATGAAGGACGTATTATCCAGAACCGTTCGGAAGAATCGATTTTACGTGAAGTCGAAAAGATTCGTGATACCGCGCCGGGCTTTACTGGCATCATCTCGGACTTAGGTGGCCCGACAGCCAATATGTACCGTTTGGCCTGTAAAGATCCAGAAATTGAAAAGAACTGCCGTAAGCCATCTTGTGTATTCCCGGGTGTTTGTCAGAACCTACATACCGACCATGCACCGCTGACCCAGCTGTACCGTAAAGCACGTGCGATTAAAGGCATCAAAAAGATCTTGATTGGTTCCGGTCTGCGCTATGACTTGGCCGTATTGAACCCTGAATATGTGAAGGAATTGGTGACGCACCATGTCGGTGGTTACTTAAAAATTGCGCCTGAACATACCGAAAAAGGCCCACTCAATAAAATGATGAAGCCGGGCATCGGCACCTATGACCGTTTCAAGCAAATGTTTGAGCGTTATAGTAAGGAAGCTGGCAAGGAACAATATCTGATTCCTTACTTTATCGCAGCGCATCCAGGCACCACCGATTATGACATGATGAATCTGGCGATCTGGCTGAAGAAGAATGGTTTCCGTGCCGATCAGGTACAGACCTTCTATCCATCGCCAATGGCGACTGCCACCACCATGTACTACACCGGTAAAAACCCGCTGGCCAAAGTGGCGCGTTATACCGAAAATGTTGACATCGTTAAAGGTGAAAAACGTCGTCGCTTGCATAAGGCTTTCTTGCGTTACCATGATCCAAATAACTGGCCTTTACTGCGTGAAGCCTTAAAGGACATGGGACGTGCTGACCTGATTGGTAACTCCAAACAACATCTGATTCCGACGTATCAGCCGCAAGGTTCAGAAGGGCAATATCAATCTGCACGTAAGAAAAACTCAACGGTTGCGGGTGATTCGCAGAAACGTAGCGGTAGCCAGGGCAGTCGTGGCCAAAACTCAGGACAGAATAACCGTCCGAAGAAAGGTCAGATTCTGACCCAGCATACCGGCTTGCCTCCGCGCGAAACCGGGGACAGCAAAAAGCCATTTGGCGGGGCTAAACCTCAGCATAAGAGCAAAGCAAAATCTCGTGCCTAAATCACTTAAAAAAGACACTTCGGTGTCTTTTTTATTGCCTGCTGTTTGGGAAATGTAGCAGCTATTAAATTCATATAAAAAATCAGTAAATCACAGTATTAAAAAAATAAATGCTTTAAAAAGTGCACTTTATCGGAATTGTCAGACAAATTGAAAGAAATGCTATTGCATAAATTTACCCAGCTGTTTTAGAGTGCTAAGCATAAAAGGAACACATTATATTTCCAGTAGTACGCCTTTTTCGCTGCTGCAAATGTAATGCCCTCTTATACGTTTTGATACTGGATGTAGCAGTATCTAAGCAGATTGGTTGTACTTAAAGGTTTTCGCTGAAAATCTATTTATACTGACAACAATAAAACAAGCAAAAACTATAAGAAATGCAAAAAAGGATTAACGCATGGCCATCTATATTATCATCGGCAGTTTTCTGCTGTTCTGTGTTGTGGTTACCGCATGGAAAAAGTGGAAAAACAGTAGTAAGCAGCAAGATAGCATGCTGCGGCAACGTGCCATTTTCAGCCTGAATCAACAGCTGACTTATACACGTCTCAAGGAAATCTTACCCGGGCATACTATTCTGGCACATGTGTCCTATGATGCGCTGTTGACCACCAAATTTTTTCGTACCCGTAATAAATACCGCAATCTGATTGCCGACTTTGTGGTACTGGATCAGAATCATCAGGTGGTTGCCATTGTGGCCGTGGACGACTCCATGATTCTCAAACGTCCACAGCAGGCCCAATATGAAGATGCACTCTTGAACATGGCCGGCTATCAGGTTATTCGCTATGAAGATATTCCGGAGTACTACCAGTTGCGCCGTGACTTTTTAAATGAGTCCACTGCAGCAGCACAGGATTCGTATAGGCAGCCGGGATTTAAAAAGTATCCTGTTTATTCCCCTCTGGATCGATCTAAGCTGAAAGTAATGGGGGAGTCTTCACCTGTAGCAAGAATCTGAAAATAAAAAAGCATGCAGAGAGCATGCTTTTTTTATAGGCAGAGCGTATCCAGTATTATTCGGCTTTGACCGCAACGACGGTCAGCTCTACCAGCACACGTGGATCGTATAACTTGGCTTCTACACAGGTACGGGGCAGGGCCTGAATATCCATCACCCACGCATCCCAGACTTCATTAAATGCTGCGTAGTCGCGCTCAATATCCTTCAGATAAATCGTTACCGACATAATCTGGCTTTTATCTGTCCCGGCATCTGCCAGAAACTGGTCAATGAGGTCCAGGGTTTGCTGGGTTTGACCTTGGATATCTAGATCCAGGTCATTGGCCAGCTGCCCGGCGAGATGAACTAGAGTGCCTGAAATGGCAATTTCAGAGAAGCGTTGTGACACATGCAAACGTTGAACAGTCATACGATTAATCCTGGGTTTTTGGCATCAGGGCAGCGACCAGTGTGGTCAGTAAGCAGCCTACAGCCAGATAGATTGCCACATAATGCCATGAACCGTTACCCCAAATCACCAGTGAGGCCGCAATCATTGGGGTAAAACCACCGCCAATAATACTGGCCACCTGATAGCCTACACCGGCACCACTATAGCGATATTCGGTCCCAAACAGGGAGGTGAAGATCGGTTGATGGACGCTGACTACCATGTCATGCGCGATATTGGCCAATAAGATGGCCCCGATGATAATCATCCAGGTATTTTGTGCATCCAGAGCCATGAAAAACGGGAAGGCCGATAAGGCCCCAATCAAACCACCCCAAACACACATGGTTTTGTGGTTAATCTTATCCGAAATCCAGGCAAAGAAAGGGATACTGATGCAGCTGATTGCACCGACCATTAAGGTAATATTCAGGAAGAACTGTTTGTCCATACCGAGATGATTGGTGGAATAGTTCAGCGCAAAATTGGTGACCAGATACATGGTCAGCAGTTCAGTCAGACGCAAGGCAATAATGTATAAAAATGCCTTGGGATGCTTGCTGATGGCCTGCAAGATCGGCAGCTTCTGGGGCTGATGATCTGCTTTGACCACTTTTTCAATGAATTCTTGTGATTCATCCTGATCCCGGCGAATCCACATCGCGATCCCGATCAGGACGATACTGGCAATAAATGGAATACGCCAAGCCCAGTCAGCAAAGGCCTCTTCACCTAAGGTGGCAATAATGAGCGATACTGCACCCGTTGCCAGTACCAGACCGACCCCGTAACCGACCTGAACTCCACTGCTATAAAAGGCTTTCTTGCCTTTAGGGGCATTTTCAACCGCCATCAGGGCAGCACCGCCCCATTCGCCACCGACGGCAAAGCCTTGAATGGCGCGTAAGGTCACCAGTAGGATGGGTGCCCACCAGCCAATGGCTGCAAAGTTGGGTAACAGGCCAATCCCGACGGTGGAGATCCCCATCAGGATCACAGTGAGTACCAGCATTTTCTTGCGGCCGAGTTTGTCACCAAAGTGACCAAATACCACACCGCCCAGCGGACGGAACAGGAAGCCGACACCAAAGGTGGCCAAGGCAGCTAGGGTGCCCATATTGTTGCCAATACTTGGGAAAAATTGATCTTTAAAAATCAGTGCGGCGACAATGCCATAGAGTAGAAAGTCATACCAGTCGACGACGGCGCCAATAAAACTGGACAGTGCTGCTTTACGCGCACGTTGTTCTTGAGAGAGAGAAATTGAATTTGCAGAAGACATGCAGGATAGGATTCCATGGGCAACAACAGAGTTGCCCTGCAATATTCGGATTGATCGTCACGCCAATCACAGGACAGTATGCTGAAAGTAAAGGTGAGTTCCAGCATCTCGGCACATACATGGATAATGCATTGCGCCGATAGATTACTCTAAAAAAGCCAAATATAAAAATAAAGATGTTGGCTTTTTAAACTAATGCCTACTTATTGAGCAATTAGCCTATAGCAAGGACAGTTGGGCTTGCTGTTGTTGCGGTGCAAGCTGATATACCCCTACACCAACCAGGCGGAACTGGAGCTGCGGGTCCAGATGCAGATCTTGCAGTAGACGTTGCAAGGCTTGGTGGATTTGCTGTGGATTTTGAAAACTACTGCGGTAGCTGCGGCTGTGTTGCAAGATCTGGAAATTTTTTAGCCTGAGTTTGATGCTGATACCACGGGCTGAGAGCTGTTTCTTTTCCAGATTGTTCCAGACCTGCTGAATCAGCGGCTCCCAGAAAGGCTGGCATTGCGCGAGGTAAAGATCTTCGCCAAAGGTGGTTTCTTTAGAAATTTGCTGGCGTTCACGTTCTGCTTCAACCGGACGTTCATCAATGCCTTGAGCATAAAGAAACAGTCGTTTGCCATATTTACCAAAATGCTGGATGAGCAGCGCTTCATCGATCTGCTGTAAGTCACCCAAAGTTTCCAGATTTAGACTGGTCAATTTTTCTTGGGTGACCTTGCCCACCCCGGGAATTTTTTTCAACGGTAAATCTTGAATAAAGCCCTGTACCTGTGAAGGTTTAATCACACAAATACCATTGGGCTTGTGCCAGTCAGAGGCAATCTTGGCAAGAAATTTATTCGGTGCTACACCAGCAGAGGCGGTCAATCCTGTACTCTGAAAAATCTGCGCACGAATGCGCATCGCGACTTCAGTCGCACTGGGAATCTGCTGTAAATTTTCAGTGACATCCAGATAGGCCTCATCCAGGGACAGAGGCTCAATGATCGCGGTATATTGACGGAAAATCTGCTGCACCTGGGCAGAGACTTCACGGTATTTTTGGAAGTTCGGTTCAATCACGATCAGTTGCGGACAACGCTTGCGGGCCTGACTCATTGGCATGGCTGAGTGCACGCCAAACTCACGCGCCGGATAAGAGGCAGCCGCAACCACCGCCCGTGGATGATGGGAAGCAATCACCACAGGTACGTGTTTGAGTTCTGGACGTTCACGCAACTCTACCGAGGCGTAAAAGGCGTCCATATCAATATGGATAATTTTGCGCATGGCTCATCTTAAAAGGCTTTTGTACGCTTGGGAAGATACTGATTTCGAAAGGTTATAGGATTCAGTATTACTGAGTAGTAGCAGCTGAATCTTTTGGGCTTCCGCAGCCTGAATCAGAATCCGCATACTTTCGGGGGCATTATCGGCCAGACGTGGCAGAAACTGTAGAGGCTGATCCAGCGGCCGGAAAAAATCATCCCAGTGAATTGGCACCACGACTTTGGGTTTTACCGTTGCCAGTGTCTGTGCCAGATAAGCACGTTGATACTCCTGAGATTGTCTCGATAGCTGGGCAATCCCTAAAAATAAAATATCGGCTTGCACATTTTTCAGTTGTTCCGGAATAAAACCGGTACTGGCTTTGACCAGAATCTTTTGCCCTTGATGTTCTATCAGATAGTCAAAGCTACCACCTTCTTTAAATGCAGAGAATTTGGCCGGCAGTTTGAGTGGCGCAGTAATTTCTTCACCGAGGTCATCATTGACTGGGGTGGGAGGGGTATGTGCTGATGCGATTGGCGTGACCTGAAATGCTCCCCATGCTAGCGTTTGTCCACTCATTGCATGCCGTAGCTGGGAGGCTTGGACTGCAGGATTGCTGCGTGCAATATTGACGGTACTTTTCGAACCCACAATTTGCACATGGGGTAGTTTTCCTGCAAGTTCAGGCAGATCGAGCGCATGATCATAGTGGCTATGCGAGACCAGAATTGCCTGTGTCCGATTCAGCTGATAATCCTGAATCACTTGCTCTAGCAGCGCTGGGTTGCCGGACACTTTGCTACTCATGACTTTCCACAGACTTGGACGGCTAAAGAAACCATCCATCAGAATCTGGTTCTGACCATCATCAAACAGCAGAGTCGACACCCCAAAGAAACGCACATATAAGCCTTCTGTTGAAGTGCTGGGTTGAGCCTGCCAGGACTGAAACTCACTTAACTGACCGGAGGGTTGCAGCAGATAGCCCACTATTCCTCCCAACATAACGACGATGAATAACATCACAGTCAACATTATTTTGCCAAGCTTCACAGCTATTGATCCTGTTCTTTTTTATTACAGTCTGATTGTAAGGTTATTTTACTGTTTTTGCGTAGCTGTGGTTTCAATGCCGTTCAGCTGCAAGAATTTTAGCCAAGCCTTTTCTGAACCATAAAAAACATTTAAATCTACTGTGGTTGGAATGCCCTGAATCCGGCCTTGACTGCTATGCTGCCAAAAATGCCATTTCGGCTCGCCTTTGAGCTTGGGCAAGCCTTTATATTCACGTACCCAGAGCGGTACTTCAGTGAACTGACCTGCCAGCACCATATTATAAAAAGCCTTGGAGGTATAGAAGATCGGCTGTTTGCCATAATGCTGCTTGAGCAGGTCATGCATCAGCTGAATTTCTCGCAGTAGCTGTTCCTTGGTATAGGTATTAATACAGTTGCTGTCATATTCCAGATCCATGACGGGGGGCAGGGCATCTGGCTTGAGGGGGACTGTGGCGATAAAGTTTTCTGCCTGCACCTGCCCACCACGACACAGCCGATAAAAATGATAGGCGCCGACAAGCAGTCCCTGTTCTCGTGCTTGGAGCCAGTTTTGCTGAAACCG
>CANQWW010000103.1 GCA_947627655.1 uncultured Acinetobacter sp.
TATTTTCACCCGTCGGTGTTTTCATCCAGGGTGGTCCCCACATCCGGGTATCATCACCTACACCAGGTCGTTCAATTTTAATCACTTCAGCACCCAGATCCGCCAGAATCTGGCCACACCAGGGTCCTGCCAGCACTCGACTTAAATCTAGTACGCATATTCCTTTTAATGCACTCATACTCCATCCTTTTTTCTGGGTCGGGAAACTCCCGACCATTTCACTTTCTGACAGTTACTGACTTGCAGTCGCTGAGCGGGTGGTTTTCTTCGCCGTCACCAATTCACTGTGTCTGGCTTCATCCGTCTGCACCAGGCTAGACTGCTGTGGATCATATTGACGTTCACGAATAAACAGGCCTGGAATCACCCCGGCAATAAAGTACGCAGTCCCCATGACAATAAACGCCATAGTGAAAGAGCCTCCTGCGGCAATAAAACCAATGGTTGCTGGGGCAATCGCAGCACCAAGACGTCCCATGTTATAAGCACCGCCTATCGCCGTGCCACGTACATCAGTCGAGAAAGTTTCCGCCATATAGGTTGCGTTAACCCCGTACGGGATACCATAAAGGAAACCAAACGTAATCAATAAGTAGGCTATATTGCTTGGCGTGTTATAGAAAATGATGATAGGCAGGAAAGCCTGCGGTACTGACGGTACCAAATACAAAGGTAATACGGCGTCCAAATTTATCTGCTGCATAACCGGCAAGAATCTTACCCAGAATCATGGCGGTATAAGCACCCACCATATAGCCGGTTAAGGCCTTGAAATTCATATTCAGTTCAGTTTCTAAATAGGTTGGCATCCAGTTATTGACCCCGTAATAACCAAACTGCAGGAATGCGGCTGTGCTCATCCATAACAGGAACATACGGCGATGCGACTGATGGCCGAAGATACGTTTATAAATGCTTTCAGATGGCTGTTGTGCCGTAACGGTCGCTTCAGGAATTTCAAGTTTTAGTGCTTTACGTTTGGCCTGTTCAATTTTGGCTTCCTGCCAGGATGCTGGCTCTGGAACAAAACGCATAAATACCAAGGCAAAAGCCGCCGGAATAATCGTCACATAGAACAGCATACGCCAGCCATAATCTGGAATAATCGAACCCGCCAATAAGGTTGCTACAATATAACCCACCGTCTGACCGGTCTGTAATGTGCCTAAAACTGTAGTCCGGTATTTGGTCGGTACATATTCCGCCATCAAAGTATTACAGGCCATATACAGTGAGCCCAAGCCAAATGCGCCGATAAAACGCAGCACCATAAACTGCTCATAACTTTGAGTAAAACCCAGAATACAAGTCATGATCGAAAAAAATACCACCGACCAGGCAATGATTTTTACCCGTCCAAACTTGTCACAGGCCCCCCCCCGTAATCCCGCCAAGCGCCATCCCGGCCAATGAGGCACTGCCCAGCATCCCGGCCTGGAACGAGGTCAGGCCGAATTCCGCTTTCAGGCTGGTTAAGCTAAAAGACAGTAGCATAATGTCCACGCCATCAATCACGAGCGAGACAAAGGCGAATATAAATGCCAATTTCCAGGTATGGGCACGAATGCGATGCGCTGTACCAATATTCTTTGGCAGCTTTAGGCCCAAAGCGACGGCGTCCTGATGAAGACTATTTTGCTGTTCGTTGTTCATGTATTACCTCATTTTCCCAAATGAGTCATCGACATTCCTCTGTCTTCAGTTCTACAGCAGTGTTCTTAATTCTTTTTCTGCCTACATCTTTTGAATTTTTGCTTACCAATACTGAGATGTCCAAGAAAGTTTCACGATGAATCCTTTATTTATGTCTATTTATGTCATTGATGATTTTTAGGGACAAAAACACCCTAAGGATGCTCAACCCTGAGCATCCTGACTTGAATCGAAATCTATTAGTTAGAAAAAGCGGCGATACCCGTTTGAGCTCGACCGAGAATCAGCGCATGTACATCATGAGTACCTTCATAAGTATTCACCACTTCCAGGTTCACCAGATGACGCGCCACTCCAAATTCATCCGAAATGCCGTTACCGCCCATCATGTCACGCGCTACACGGGCAATGTCTAGGGCTTTACCACAGTTATTCCGCTTGATCAGAGACGTGCCTTCAACCGACGCAATCCCTTCATCTTTCATACGACCAAAACGTAAAGCCACTTGCAGACCGAGTGCAATCTCCGTTTGCATATCAGCCAGTTTTTTCTGAATCAGCTGGTTTGCCGCCAATGGACGACCAAACTGTTTACGGTCCATGGTGTATTGATGCGCAGTATGCCAGCAAAATTCAGCTGCGCCCATGGCCCCCCAGGCAATGCCATAACGGGCACTGTTCAGGCAGGTAAATGGACCACGTAAGCCACGAATTTCCGGGAATGCGTTTTCTTCTGGCACAAAAACGTTATCCATCACGATTTCACCGGTGATCGAAGCACGCAGGCCAACTTTACCGTGAATCGCCGGGGCTGAAAGCCCTTCCCAGCCTTTTTCTAGAATAAAGCCACGAATGTCACCGACATTGCCCTCGGCTGAGACTTCTTTGGCCCAAACTACAAATACATCCGCAATCGGGCTATTGGTGATCCACATTTTTGCACCAGTCAGACGGTAACCACCCTCGACTTTCTTGGCACGCGTGATCATGCTACCCGGATCAGAACCATGATCCGGTTCCGTCAGGCCGAAACAGCCAATGTATTCACCAGAAGCCAGTTTCGGTAAATATTTTTGTTTCTGTTTTTCAGAACCAAATTCATTGATCGGTACCATCACCAGCGAACTTTGTACGCTGGCCATGGAACGATAACCAGAATCTACACGCTCTACTTCACGGGCAATCAGGCCATAGCTGACATAGTTTAAGCCAGCACCACCGTATTGTTCTGGAATGGTGGGACCGAGCAGACCAAGCTCACCCATTTCACGGAAAATCGTCGGATCAGTTTTTTCATGACGGAATTGTTCCAGTACACGCGGTTGCAACTGTCCCTGACAGTACGCACGCGCTGACTCCATAATCATGCGCTCTTCTTCAGTCAGTTGCTGCTCCAGTAAAAATGGGTCTTGCCAGTCGAAATAGTTTTTCTGGGCTTTTTTCGTATTGACCATCTGATTCATCGCATCCTCTGCTTCACTGTCTTTTGTTCTCAATCTTATGATTTGATCCTAGGACTGAATCAGCCTACTTTCAAACGAGAATTTTTCATGCAGATATGCATTTTCAGCATAACTTAAACCGCAGTGACCTAAATCAATGCGGATGAAATAAAGGTCTGAGAAAAATCTCGACCAAAGGTGCATATGGGTTTAAATTAAATATGTCATTTTGTGATAGGACAATATTTTCAGGGAGGAAAATGTGCGCCGGAAAATCCCTTCAACGCAGAGCTTGATGTGTTTTGAATCTGCGGCACGACATGCCAGTTATACCCATGCGGCACAGGAGCTATTTCTAACTCAGAGCGCGATTTCACGCCAGATCCAGCATTTGGAAGCATTACTTGAGGTACAATTGTTTAGCCGTACACGGCATGGCGTAGAACTGAGCGCAGCAGGCCAACAATATTATGAAAGTATCAAACCGCTGCTGATGAGTCTGGAACAAGCCACATTAGAGGTCATTCAGCATAAAGGACAAGGCGGTACACTTAAATTGGGGGTCGTTCCGACTTTTGCAACCCGCTGGTTGCTACCAAAACTGCATCGTTTTCAGCAGCGTCATCCGGAAATAACCGTGCATCTGGAAACCAGTACCCGACCCTTCTTGTTTCAGGAAAATATCTTTGATGCCGCCATTTATGCCGGTACACCTGAGCAGGTCGCGCAGTGGCCGGGTATTACCAGCCATTTCCTGATGCATGAAGATGTGGTTGCCGTCTGTTCACCGGGGCTGATCAAAACCTATTTAAATATCACCCTCGCGCCAGAGACACCACATTTGATGCTGAGTGCGGAACAGCTGTTACAACTGCCGCTTTTGCAGCAAACCACCCGCCCGACGATCTGGCAGGACTGGTTTGAATTGCATCAGGTGAAACATCCCCATCCTTTTAGTGGACAGCGCCATGAATTATTTTCCATGCTGGCCGTTGCTGCCAAACATGGTATGGGAATGGCCTTAATTCCGCAGATGTTGATTGAAACTGAGCTCTCTCATGGAGAACTGGTAAAAATTTCAGATCAGAAGCTGGAGCGGCGCCGGGCCTATCATCTGATTCATGCGCACAATGCGCATTCCACGCTAATTGCCAGATTTGTAAACTGGATGAAAGAAGAACTGCAGCAAGAGCCTGCTTAGACTGTATCTGAAACTTCATAAAAAAACCCCAATCAAAGGACTGGGGTTTTGGGTATCTGGCGGAAGCGGTGAGATTCGAACTCACGGAGGGGTATAAGCCCTCGTCGGTTTTCAAGACCGGTGCATTAAACCGCTCTGCCACGCTTCCATGGCCGCCATCATATAAATATTTCAGTTTCTTGGCAATAAATTTTCATCAAACTTATTAAAAATCCGTTCAATCAGCTAAATTTCGTGCAGAAATACTTGATCGCCCTGTTCTTTCAGCAAGATTTAAATGATCCAGAGAAATCTGAACTTTATAGACACTAGGTCAATACATAAACTTTCAATACATAAAAAAACCCCAGTCAAAAGACTGGGGTTTTTGCTATCTGGCGGAAGCGGTGAGATTCGAACTCACGGAGGGGTATAAGCCCTCGTCGGTTTTCAAGACCGGTGCATTAAACCGCTCTGCCACGCTTCCATGGCCGCCATGATATAAATAAAAATCTGCCTTGGCAAATATTTTTCATGAATTTCGACTTCAATTGTGCAAAATAAACTCAACTTGGTCAATTTGCTGAATTTTCAGGCATTTCATAGCGGATTGAATTGATATACCAATTTTTTTTGCCCAATGGTGTGACCACTTCCACTTCGTCATCCACCTGCTTCGCAAGCAGCGCACGCGCCATTGGAGAGTCAATCGAAATATGCTGCGGATGATGGTCATAAATTTCATCGACACCGACAATGCGTAAGGTCTTCTGCTCCCCGGCTTCATTTTCAATTTCGACCCAGGCGCCAAAGTAGACTTTTCCTTCCTGCTCAGGCGAAAAATCAATAATCCGCAGCTCTTCCAGACGTTTACCCAAATAGCGTACCCGGCGGTCAATTTTGCGCAGCAGCTGCTTGTTATATTGGTAATCGGCGTTCTCTGAACGGTCGCCAAGACTCGCAGCCCAGTTGACCTTTTTGGTGATTTCTGGTCGCTCTTCATGCCAGAGATTTTTAAGTTCTGCAACCAACTTGTCATGTCCCGCCCGGGTAATCAGATTAGATTTCATTACACTTCAGTCCCTTTGCTGACCATCATTTTCTCCCTAACAAGCGTATTTTATTCAACTTTTTAGTCGTATAGAATACAACTAAAAAAATTCTTGAATAATTTTAATTACTTAAATTACATTTTAAAACAAATTTGCGAACAAAGTTTGACAATTCATTTTTCGACCATTACCATGCGCACATCTTTTTTATTTTGTCTATTTTTTGTTCTGTGTAGTTTTTCTACACATAGTCTGTTCATCCTAAGTCATTTTGAATGACGTCATGACTGCCCAACCCTAATTGAATTTATCAACTTTGAGAAGGTTCTCCGGCTTCTTTCACCTGAAACTTTCTAGGGCATAAATTACTTGTAGCGGAGACAACATGCACAGTAGTTCATCTTCTGGGTCGAGGCTTTGCCTAAGATCTTTATTTTTCTCTCTCCCGGTAAAAATGCTTGTTTTGAGTACGGCACTAATTCCGTTCCATACCATCAATGCAAGCAAAACGACAGCACATCAGTTTAATAGTGTCGTCAATAGCAACAAGCTGACTGTAGTTGCAGTCAAGAGCCCGACCACAGTATTTGAAGATGCGGGTCACCTGCACGGCTTTGGTTACGACCTGGTGCGTAACTATGCCAATAGCATGAATGTACGTCTGGACTTTAAAACTGTCAGTGATGATGCCACTGCTTTGAAAATGGTTGCTCAAGGTAGAGCCAATGTTGCCATGACCACGACCAGTCTCAGCAATATTGAAAAGCACCAGTTGACGTCTTTCTCTGCCACTTGTGGCAATGGTAGCGTTTTGGCTGAAAATGGTATGAATGCCAACCTGAATATGGTCTTTAAGTCAGCCAATGATCCATTAAGTCAGACTGCAAGTAATTTTGTCTGTAACAGTAAGCAAAGCGGCGCAATCAATCAGCTCGCTTCCTTTTACAATCAAAATGTCGTTGAAGAGCATTTCAGGGATAATATCCATCGGGATCTGCGCCAGCGCCTCCCCATTTACAAGGCCAGCTTCCAGCGATCTGCACAGCAGTACGATCTGGACTGGCATCTGCTCGCAGCGATCGGTTATCAAGAGTCTTATCTCAAGCCCGACTCCGTATCACCGACCGGTGTCCGTGGTCTGATGATGCTGACCAGCTCAACCGCGAAAGAAATGGGCGTCAGTAATCGTACCGACCCTGCCCAGAGTATTGCCGGTGGCGCCAAATACTATGACCAGATGCTGTCACGCTTTGATCATATCCCGATGCCGGACCGCAACTGGTATGCACTGGTGGCTTATAATATGGGTCCTGGCGCTGTCGAGAAGATTCAGCAGCGTATTCGTAGCCAAGGTAAAAATCCGGATAACTGGGTCAACCTGTATAGCTATCTGGACCGTAATAAAGCCAGTAATGGCCGTTATCGTCAGGCACTGCAATATGTCACGCGTATCCGCACCTATCTGGAACAGATTAAAAGCTCGGAACTTGTCAATATCTAAACAGCACGCAAAAAAAAGCTTACCCGCGGGTAAGCTTTTTTTTTGAAAAATTATTAGGTGGTTTGTTCAAGTACTTTTTTAAACAGGTCTTTTTGTTCCTGACTTGGTTTTGCAGTTTGTAAAGCCATCAGTTGCGACATGTCGCCCTGCACTTTAATTTTACCTGTCATAAACGCCTGCATGGCAGCAGCCATATCAAACTCAAGGAAAACTTTACGTAGTGTTTCAGCATCCATATTCAGTGTTGTCTTGGCATTCGAAGACAAACCTTTTTTGATCGCTCCACCATCTAAAGATAATTCAGTATTACCTGTAGCGTCTGTTACAACCAGATTGATTGCAAGATTCGCCAGTGCAGGTGCCAAATTCAGGTCCCCTGCCTGAGCAGTTAAAGTTTCTACAGTTGAAAACCAATCATCAGTTAAAAAAGCAGGCATGATCTTTCCTCAAATTATTAGTTCGTGTGTGTCGTCTATCCAGACAACATCAGAGTGAAGCTGTTGCGCTTGCAGATTGTTATATCATGATCATTTGCACAATGGCTAACGAATTTTGTACGCGGCGTTCAATTTTTATCAGCTTCGGGCCATTTTGATGCCAGAGATCTTTTATTCTTGAGACTGGAAGGACATCCCTCATCAAAAGAGATGTCCTTCGGATAGATCTTATTCGGCCGCAAAGCCCAGGTTCACCATATTGATGCGTTTGCTTTCGCCTTCTACGGCTTCTTCAGTTGAGCATGAACCTTTAAAGTCGAATTCACGTTGGCTGTCGAGTGCTTCGAAATCAAACAGTTCGCGGTCCGCCAGCTGTGATGGCGAAACATTTTGCAAGGCACCAAAAATACTGTGCAGACGTTTCGGATGGGCATTGTCCCATTCACGTAGCATATCGTTGATGATGGCACGTTGCAGGTTTGCCTGAGAACCACACAGGTTACATGGAATGATCGGGAACTCACGCATTTGAGCGTATTTGATAATATCCTTCTCTTCCACATAAGCCAGAGGACGAATCAGAATATTCTTCTTGTCTGAAGACAGCAGTTTAGGTGGCATGGCTTTCAGGCTGCCACCATGGAACAGGTTCAGGAAGAAGGTGGCGAGAATATCATCACGGTGATGACCCAGCGCAACTTTAGTGGCACCAATTTCCTGAGCAAAACCGTACAGCGAACCACGACGCAAACGCGAACATACTGCACAGTAGGTCTTGCCTTCCGGTGTCAGCTTTTTGGTAATGCTATAGGTATCTTTTTCCAGAATGTAGTACGGAATGTTATTTTCTTCTAAATAACGCGGTAATACATCTTCAGGGAAACCTGGCTGTTTCTGGTCCAGATTGACCGCAACCACGTCAAAATTGATCGGTGCGATACGTTTGAACTGCAACATGATGTCGAGCAAGGTATAGCTGTCTTTCCCGCCAGAAACACACACCATGACCTTATCGCCTTCTTCGATCATTTTAAAATCACGAATCGCGTGTCCAACCTGGCGGCGTAGCTTTTTCAACAAACGGTAGTAAGCAGAGCTTGTTGGCAATTCCGGTTTGAAATTAAATCCCTGTTCGGATTCAACTGGTGAGTACATAGACGAGAATAACCCATAAATAAAAATACCGCGCAATTTTAGCTGATTCGTGCCGGTCCCGCATCAAAAGAATTGGTTTTTGTCTATTTGAATTATTAGTTTTATTTTCATGTTTTATATAGATTGATAAATTGAACGAAACAGTTCACTTTTTCAGCAAGATGCTTATCTTTTGGACTTTTCCACAGTTTTCCACAAAACCTGTGGATAACTTTGTGGATTTAAAACGACTTGACAGTGTGTTCGGCCCCAAAAATAAGGCTTCTCTTTAAATTGATCATTTTTTGATCAATTTATTTTTTATTAATTTTCAATGGTTTAAATGTGTCAAGACACTCATATTAAAAAAAAAATAATTTTTTTTTTTGGTTAGTTCTTCAACATTAGGGACTTGCATTTACAAACTTGTTTATAAATCCGTCGCTGATCACTTTTCATTGCTGGCAATTTTGTTAAACTCAGTCATAAGTTTTGGGGACAGATGTTCAAGACATATACTTACAATGAAAAAATATTCATGCTTTAAGGGGACTTCAGCACTCATTTACCTGTGTTTTTTGATGGGAAATTCTGCAATTACCCATGCAGGCCAAACCATTTATCAAATGCGGGATAATAATGGAGTGACCCTGCTGACGAATAATAAAAATCGTTACAGCAATCTCAAAGTAGAAAAAAAGACCTATTATCCAGACAGTAATATTCATAGTTATAGCAATTGGGGTTCCAGTGAAGCTTCGGTCTTGCCGAGCT
>CANQWW010000104.1 GCA_947627655.1 uncultured Acinetobacter sp.
CATCGATATTGCTTTCGGTAATCGGCGCAATGATTCGGCCTTCGCTTGGAATAGTACGAACTAAATGATGGAACTGCTTTTGAATTGCCGCCAGATCATCAAAGATATCGGCATGGTCAAATTCCAGGTTATTTAAAATTGCTGTTTTTGGATGGTAATGCACGAACTTGGAACGCTTGTCGAAGAAAGCGGAATCATATTCATCGGCTTCGACACAGAAGTATTTCCCGCCACCGAGACGCGCACTTTCCGAAAAGCCTAAAGGCACACCGCCAATCAGAAAACCTGGCTCCAGACCGGCTTGATCCAGTACCCACGCCAGCATGGTTGTTGTGGTGGTCTTGCCATGCGTTCCGGCGACACCCAGCACGTGTTTGCCTTGCAGGACATGATCGGCCAGGAACTGCGGGCCTGAAATATAAGGTAGACCTGCATTTAGCATATATTCGACTGCATCAATACCACGCTTCATGGCATTCCCGACAATGACCAGATCCGGATGCGGTTGCAAATGGCTGCGATCATAACCCTGCATTAAAGTAATGCCCGCATTTTCAAGTTGGGTCGACATGGGTGGATACACATTCAGGTCTGAACCTGTTACCTGGTGGCCCAGATCGCGTGCAAGTAGCGCTAACGAGCCCATAAAGGTGCCACAAATACCTAAAATATGCAGATGCATCTACTTCACTCCGTTCCTGTCTGACCCATCACTTTATATTGGTGCTGTCGTCATGATTTATTCAATTTGCAAGCAACGATAGCAAGGCTTTAGCTGAAAAGATAGTGAAAATTCTGGCCTTGGTGTGGGATTTTTTAAATCCTGTTTCACGGATAAATTCAAAGAAAATTTCAAAGCGATGCAATATCTTTTCGCCAAATAAACCGTAAAATAAGTCCGACCTTTTTGCAGAGTGCATGCAGATGCTGCCGGCTTTATTTCTTCTGGTAATTGCCAACTGTTTTATGACCCTGGCTTGGTATGGGCATTTAAAGTTTTTGCCGCATGATGCACCGCTCTGGCAAGCGATTTTATTCAGTTGGGCCATTGCCCTGTTTGAATATAGCCTGATGATTCCGGCGACCAAATTACTGGCGCAGCAAGGACTGGCGGTGGGTCAAATGAAAGTCACCCAGGAAGTCGTAACCTTACTGGTCTTCGTTCCTTTTATGATTTTCATGTTTAAGCAGCCCTTTAAACTGGATTATCTCTGGGCCGCTTTATGTCTGTGTGGATGCGTCTATTTTGTCTTCCGTACCCCTTAACTTGATCTAATGGCTCAGCTGAGTCAGTGGGAAATGGCTTCTAAATTCGGAAAGTAATTTCTGCCGATCCGGTTCAAATTCCAGTTTATTCAGGCAGCGCTGGATTAATTCAATCGCCATTATTTCTGCAGCCTGTTTTAGTTCAGGTTCGGGTACGTTATGTTGAATCATCGCTAAACATTTCAATATTCTCTGATTGAGTTCAATACAGCCCACACAATCTCGGGCCATCGGGGCAAAACTACTGTAAATCAAATCCCCGAAATCAAAGATATCCACACTGATATGCGGACAATCCCGCTCCGGTAAATCTTCCGCGGCCTTGCTATCAATCAGGATTCGAGTTAAGGCATCAACGGCATTAATCGCTGATCCAACATCGTTCACTGCGGGAGACATCGCCTTCTGCCCTACTTCGCTCATCACCACTACACCAAAACGTGGGTCCTGTAAAAAGCTGCGATTGGTTTCAATGATTACATGATTCAAAATGGAGTTTCGGATCTCCTGCTGCTGTTCCGGGCTGAAATCGCGGTCGCTATATACCTCTGCCAGTGCCGTCATTGGATCCAGAAATTTTCCGGGTAGCTGGGGAAGATGGATATGCAGCTGCTGGCTGACGGCCAGTTGCTCCAGTCCTTCACTATTAAAATTGGTGAAATAGCCGGTCTGGGTACTAAAAACACGAAAGGCAACTGCTTGCTCTGGGCGTTGTCCGGTGGCACCAAAATTCGGCTGATGTCGAAACTCCGCCAAGGCGGTAGAAGCAGCGACTTCAATTTTGTGAATGGTGGTGGTGAGGTTGCCTAGTTGCGACAGGGTGTGTACCCAGCGAATCAGGATATAAATCAGGTACATCAATACCAGAATGGTACTGATAAACAGTACAAATCTGCCTGCAGAACCATAATATCCAAGCCCGAGCGCAATCTTGGCAATCACGGCATAAATAAAAGCCGAGATAAAACTGCTGATGGCAAGGCGGGTATTGTCATCACTCATCATCAGCTGATAGGCACGTGGTGTCCCGCTGGATGAGGCAGATGCAAAGGCTGCGACCATAATCGACAGGGAAAAAGTGGTGACTGCCAGCATGCTGGAGGCAATAATATCTAGCAGGCTGCTCAGGGTTTCAATACTGATATTGGGAACAGTGCTGGTCGGGATGAAATAGCGACTGGCGATTGCAAACAGCGAGAAAAAGGTCGCAAAGAGGGCGCCAAGGGCTGGCATCAGCCATAAGTTTTCTGAGGGGTTCTGTAGCCAGATTTTTAGTTTGTACCACATAAAAATGCCCTGCCAATGTATAGATTTTAGTATTAAGTTATTCATTGCAAAAAAGTTTTATCTTGATAGTTATACTTTTTTTAATGTGATGTATGTCCTATTTTTGTATTTTTAGCCGCAAAATTATCTTTTTATTTTCGACTATTTTCCAAACAGATAATTTTAATTCTTAATTGTTGAGCTGAACTTTAGACCAAATCAATTTCAGTCTATAATGAGTACTCCTATTCAAGCTTGGCTCTCTCGTCGAGATTTATCTTTTCTCACTTTAATCTCTGGAAAATTTGCAATGAATGCGGCTGCTGCACAAGATACTCCTCTCGTAGGTATTATCATGGGTTCTCAATCAGATTGGGCAACTCTCGAACACACTGCCAATATGCTCAAGCAGCTTGGTGTCCCATTTGAAGCCGAAGTCGTTTCCGCACACCGTACCCCGGACCGTCTGTTTGAATATGCTGAAAAAGCGCGCGATCGTGGTATTCAGGTGATTATTGCCGGTGCAGGTGGTGCAGCGCATTTACCAGGTATGTGTGCAGCCAAAACTGATCTGCCAGTATTGGGTGTACCCGTCAAATCTTCGATTTTAAATGGTGTCGATTCATTGCTTTCTATTGTGCAAATGCCAGCGGGTATCGCCGTAGGAACATTGGCCATTGGCCCTGCCGGTGCAACCAATGCAGCCATTATGGCAGCACAGATTTTAGGTTTAACCCGTCCAGAGATCGCAAAAAATGTCGCAGATTTTCGCGCGGCACAAACCGAGAAAGTCGCAAGTAACAATATTCCAGGTCAAATGTAAGTCCAAGCTTAATACGGGATCAAATACAATGGATAAAACCATCGGTATTTTTGGTGGCGGCCAGCTAGGCCGGATGATGGCACAAGCCGCACTACCTCTAAATATTCAATGTACCTTCTTTGAAGCCAATACGGATTGCCCTTCTGCGGCTTTGGGTCCGGTTTTCTCAACCAAAGCCGTAAATGGCTTGCAGGACTTTATCAATAGCGCAGATGTCTTCAGCCTGGAGTTTGAAAATACACCATTGGCTGATGTCGATGTTTTAACGCAAAACAAAGATCTGCATCCGCCACGTCAGGCATTAGCCATTGCACAGCATCGTCTGTCTGAAAAGGCACTATTTGATGAACTGGAAATTCCGGTTGCACCCTATAAAGCGGTGACTTCACTGGAAAGCTTGCAGGCGGCTGTTGCTGAGCTTGGCTTACCGATCGTGCTAAAAACCTCTCGTGGTGGTTATGACGGCAAAGGCCAGTTCGTTCTACGTTCAGTAGATCAGATTGATCAGGCCTGGGCGGAACTCGGCCCTGCTGGTGAACTGATTGCAGAAAGTTTTGTGACTTTCTCTCGTGAAGTATCCATCATTGCGGTACGTGGTCAAAATGGTGATGTCAAAACCTGGCCATTGGCTGAAAATCATCACCACAACGGCATCCTGTCGCACTCGATTGTTCCGGCACCCAATAGTGCGGATCTGCAACCAGTCGCGCAGGATTACATCACTCGCCTGCTGAATCACTTGAATTATGTGGGTGTATTGACTCTTGAGCTGTTTGTGACAGACAAAGGCCTGTATGCCAATGAGATGGCACCACGTGTGCATAACTCAGGTCACTGGTCGATTGAAGGCGCTGTTTGCTCGCAGTTTGAAAACCATGTTCGTGCGGTCGCAGGTCTGCCACTGGGTTCAACTGAAGTGGTGCGTCCAACCGTGATGGTAAACATTATCGGTCAGCATCCAAAAACTGAAGATGTATTGGCTTTAGAAGGCGCACACCTGCATCTGTACAACAAAACAGAACGCGAAGGTCGCAAGATTGGCCACATTACTTTGATGCCAACTGACAGTGCTCAGCTGACCACTTTATGTCGTCAACTGGCGAAGATTTTACCGAATCCATTGGCATTGAGCGAAGATATGAGCATCTAAGCTTTTACTTGCTGATAAAAAAAGCGATCACACCGGTGGTCGCTTTTTTATTGCTGCAGATTCAGGCATGATTGCGCCTCTTCGAAAATGCCTGCCATTTATCGGATCATGATATTTTTCAATTGATTGTAAAATATACAATTGCGCATAAATAAAAAGTCTGAATAAAGATTCAAAGAACATAGAGAAATGCTTTGAATTTAAAAGTTCAGCGCTGGTTTGAATTCAAAACAATAAATTTAAAAACAGGCTTTAAATTTAAAGTCAAAATAAATTCAAAATATGAATTTAAATTCAAAGCGCTAGTTTGAATTCAAAGTTTTGAATTTAAAAATCAATCAAACCTGAGCCAGTTTTTAATTCACAAATTAACTATTTGATAAATATGTTTTTAATCCTGTTTATATAAAGTTATCCACAAATATAATTTTGAATTTAAAGATTGGTTTTTTAGCTTTTAAATTTAAATTCAAACAGTGCTGGTGGTTTTGAATTTAAAACCATGTTGTGGATAAGTTTTTTAAATTTAAAACAACAAAATGAATTCAAAAGTGGAGGAATTATGAATTTAAATTTACGCTTTGGCGCTTTAATTTTCAGTATGAACTGCTAAGGTAGAAACATAATTCAAAATCTAAACATTCAAGGGTCTTATGCAACGGCTTGCACTTTTTGTTGGTTCTCTTGTTTTAGCTGCGACACAGGCACAGGCGGAACTTATTATTAATGGTCAGCGGGTAACATCGACTGATTTGTCTACTGTTCCGAGCAGCCCGGCCAATGATGCTTCCCAAAATAATTTTCAGCATTGCCTTGCCAATTTACGCAGCCAGGCAATTGCCAAAGGGGTGAGCGGCTCCACCTATGATCGCTATACGCAAAATTTAACCCCCGATTATTCCGTTATTGAGCGACTGAATTACCAACCGGAATTTTCTACCCCAATTTGGGACTATTTGTCCGGACTGGTGGATGAAGAGCGTGTGCAGCTTGGTCGGCAAAAACTGCAGCAACATCGTGATGTATTAAATCGAGTCAGTGCTGCTTATGGTATTCCGGCTGAAACTGTGGTGGCAGTCTGGGGCGTAGAAAGTAATTTTGGTGATATTTCTGGTCGATATCCTTTATTGCAAGCCTTGGGAACCTTGAGCTGTGAAGGGCGTCGCCAGAGTTACTTCCAGGGTGAGTTCTTTACCACCATGAAATTGCTGCAACGCGGTGATGTCTATGAAAACCAATTAAAAGGTTCATGGGCCGGGGCGTTTGGTCATACCCAGTTTATGCCATCGACTTATGATGAACTGGCGGTTGATTTTGATGGCGATGGTCGTCGTGATCTGGTCGGCAGTATTCCGGATGCCTTGGCGTCTACAGCCAATTTCCTGAAAAAACGTGGCTGGCAAACTGGGCAACCTTGGGGTTTTGAAGTAAAAATTCCACAAGGAATGTCGGTTTCAGGCGAAGGTCGACGCAATAAAAAATCACTCAGTAGCTGGATGAACCGTGGTGTCGTGCGTGCTGATGGTACGCCGCTATTACAGGGGAATTTATCAGAATCTTCACAGGCTGGCTTACTGGCACCTGCAGGCGCAAATGGCCCGCTATTTTTAGTCTTTAAAAACTTTGATGCCATTTATAGCTATAACGCAGCGGAAAGTTATGCCTTAGCCATTGCGCATTTATCTGATCGATTGCAAGGTCAAGGAAGTTTCATGGCATCTTGGCCCACTGATGATCCGGGCACGTCACGAGCAGAACGTCGTGAAATCCAACAATTCCTGTTAAACCGTGGCTATGATATTGGTGCGGTAGATGGTTTGATTGGCGATAAAACCCGACAGGCGATTCGTCAGGAACAGACCCGTCTAGGTTTAAGTCCGACTGGTCGTGCAGGACAACAGATTCTGCGTGCTTTTAGAAATGAAAATGCCAAATTGATGATGCGTTAAGAAAATAATTAAATATTTTCTAGATATGGTTCTTCAGTATAAAAAAGGTCTGCATATTCGCAGACCTTTTTTATGACTATTTTTATAACTATATAGTGATCTTAAAATTAAGTTTATATGGAAGTCATCGTCCCTAGAACACGATAACCTGAAGCACCTGTCACCGCCGGCAGATTGCCGCTAAGCTGGCTCATAAAACGCATCGCCAGCCAGGCAAAAGCAGTGCCTTCGACCCAGGTCGGATTAAGGCCTAAATCCGCTGTGGTTTGCACGCTCCATTCATGTTTGCGTAAGCGCCAGCGTAGTTGCTCAAGTAAATAGGAATTATAAGCGCCACCACCACACACGAAAACTTGTCCAGTATCCATGCCAGAACGGTAAATGGCTTTTTTAATCGCACGGGTAGTGAGCTTTAATAAAGTTGCCTGCACATTTTCCGGAGTATCTTCCAGTTCATCGTATTGCAGGTCATTGCGCCAGTCTGCAATCTGTTCATCCAGCCATTCCAGGTTAAAGTCTTCACGGCCAGTACTTTTAGGCGGTTCTTTAGAGAAAAATTCGTGCGACTGTAAGCGATCTAGCAGGCTTCGAACTGGCGTGCCATAAGCGGCCCAGTTGCCATTTTCATCATAAGGTTGACCGGTATAACGCTGGCACCAAGCATCCATCAGAATATTGGCCGGTCCAGTATCAAAACCATAAACATCTTCAGGCTTGCCGGCAGGCAACAGGCTAACATTGGCAATCCCACCCAAATTTAAAATCACCCGGTGAATGCTGTCATGCTGGAAAATGTCCTGATGGAAAGCGGGTACTAAAGGTGCACCTTGGCCGCCAGCTGCCAGATCACGACGACGGAAATCGGAAATGACCGGAATCTGGGTGATTTCTGTAATGATGTTCGGATCGCCAATTTGCAGGGTAAAACCATGTTCCGGGCGATGGCGGATGGTCTGGCCATGCGAGCCAATCGCCTTGATGTTCGATCTGTCTAAATGATTTTCTGTAATCAGCGTATTGATGCCATGACCAATCATTTGTGCCAGTGCGACATCTGCCTTACCCATACGGTCGATTTCATTATCATCCGGCAAAGTGAGTGCCATCAGTTCGTCACGAAGATCTGGATCAAAAGCTAAGGTGAGGGTGGCATGAAGCTGGAGTGGATCAAAAGAAGCAGCAACAATATCGACACCATCCATGCTTGTGCCAGTCATTACCCCAATATAGATCGCTGTCATGATGATTCTTAAGCCTGCAATGCGCTGAAAAAATGTTAGTATATCGCACAAATTGGATAACTGATGTATTTGGATTTTGTGATGTCAAATTTCCTGCCGGCTGAAGAACAACTTGCCCTCATTCAACGAGGCACTCATGAAATTATTTCTGAAGAGGATTTATTAAAAAAACTCAAACAGAATCGTCCATTAAAAATTAAAGCAGGCTTTGATCCTACTGCACCCGATCTGCATTTAGGTCATACGGTTTTAATTAATAAACTTAAAGTATTTCAAGATTTAGGTCATGAGGTCTATTTCTTGATTGGTGACTATACTGCCATGATTGGTGACCCAACAGGTAAAAGCGCAACACGTCCACCATTATCACGTGAACAAGTATTGGAAAATGCCAAGACGTATCAAGAGCAAGTATTCAAAATTCTTGATCCAAACAAAACCAAGGTTGTATTTAACTCTGAGTGGTTTGCCAATAAAACTGCTGCTGATTTAATTCAATTGGCATCACAACAGACTGTTGCTCGTATGTTGGAGCGTGATGATTTTACCAAGCGTTATCATAATCATCAGCCAATTGCGATTCATGAATTTTTGTATCCTTTAGTACAAGGATATGATTCGATTGCTTTAGAGGCAGATGTTGAACTGGGCGGGACTGATCAAACTTTTAACTTGTTAATGGGGCGTACATTACAAGGTCGTTATGATCAAGAAGCGCAGGTATGTATTACGGTACCTATTTTAGAAGGTTTGGACGGTGTTCAAAAAATGTCTAAATCTTTAGGTAACTATATTGGTGTATTTGATGCACCAGGAGCAATGTATCAAAAAGTATTATCAATGCCTGATGCTTTGATTGAACGTTATTTTGATCTATTGAGTTTTAAATCTGTTGATGAAATTCAAATTTTGTTGACAGAAATCGCTGCAGGTCGTAATCCTCAAGAGGTAAAACGTATTCTGGCTTTAGAATTGGTAGAGCGTTTTCATGGCCGTGATGCTGCAGAAAATGCCCATAAAGGTGCTGGTAATTTAATTACTGAAGGTGAATTACCTGAAGGTACCCCTGAAGTTACGATTTCACTGGCTGAATATCAAGGTGAAATTTTTATTGCATCGATTCTACGTGCAGCCGGATTAACTAAAAATGCAGCACAAGCAAAAGATGCGGTAGGGCGCGGTGCAGTCAAAGTAAATTGGCAAGCTGTTGATGCATCTTTTTCTGTTAAAGAGAAAGTTGGAACTCCTTTAAATACGATTTCTATTTCTTTTGCTGAAAGTTTTTTAATATCTCCTTGAAATAAACAATTTGTAATTTTTAAAACATTTTGATATTCAAAATATATTT
>CANQWW010000105.1 GCA_947627655.1 uncultured Acinetobacter sp.
CACGCGTACGGGTACTGGATTTTTCAAAAATCATGCCCATGACTTTACCAACAAAAGGTTGGAACACTTCATTGTTATGCTGTTTGCGCTTGAGCTCGATGGCGCGTTGCAGAATTTGGTTAAGTTCTAAAGTCGATAAATCGTGTAATGTCAGAAAGTGACGGAGAGCCATTCGTTACTCCACAATAATTGCTGAAAAGCTATATCTCAACAATTAGTTGTTGGTTAGTTAAAAAATAAGGAATCGGCTAATATACTATATGAACGTGAAATTGCAAAAAAACTAGACTTTTTGATGACCGTCTAAGAAGCGATCAACACAATAATGAATGTATTCGATGGTTTCCTGATCGCTTTCATCATTCGATAAGCTCATTAAAATGCACCATTCCATGTTTCTTAATATACCGAAATAGAGCTGTGCTGAAAATAATGGTTTTGGACAGTTCAGTAAGCCTTTTGCATGGGCTTTGGACAGAACTTCAGCAATAGAATGCTGAATATGCTTCGGACCTTGTTCATGAATATGTTGGGCAATATCCAGATTACGGCCACTTTGTTCCACAACCAGCCGCATAAATGCAGTATTTTTCGGCTGCTTGATATGCTGATAAAAATTTAACAGGGTGTGTACCAGATAAGTTCTAAAGTCCTGTGAGTTATCAAAAGAAAAAGACACACAGATATCTTTGAAAAACTGGGTACGACGGTAGTCACAAATGGCCTTGAACAAACCCTCTTTATTACCGAAATATTTATAAATTGATGCCTTAGAGCCACCTGCATGATGAACAATATCATCTAGAGAAACGGCATCATAGCCATGCTCCAGAAACAGTTCGGTTGCACTGAGCAATAGCGCAAGACAACGCTCATGACCACGCTTAGTTGGTGGTACATCTTTGGCTAAAGGTTCTAGCTGAACGAGATGCTGCATATGGATGGCTGATTCGGTACAGGTGAAATAGAGGAGTCTCTATCATAGCAAAGTTGTGCGCATATTTCATGGCAACTGTGTATCCATTGTTTTGATTCAAAATTTTATAGATTTACAGCGGGTATTTGACTAAAGTTTTAGAGTTTTTGTTCTATCAGGGCATGGATTGCAGGCCGGTTATGAGTATACTCAGACTTCAATAATTATAGCCCAATACTGTGGAAAGGAACGATGACACAACAAATGTCTGCAGGTTTAAAGTTTAGAGAAGCATTAGAAACTGAAAAACCATTACAAATTATTGGAACAGTCAATGCCTATGCAGCCATGATGGCTAAACAGGTCGGCTATAAAGCAATTTATCTCTCCGGTGCGGGTGTTGCCAATTATTCCTATGGCTTACCGGACTTGGGCATGACCAGTCTAGATAATGTCCTTGAAGATGTACGCCGTATTACCGAGCGTGTCGATACACCGCTGCTGGTGGATATTGATACCGGCTGGGGTGGTGCATTTAATATTGCCCGCTCAGTCAAACAAATGATTGCTGCTGGTGCAGCAGCAGTGCATATTGAAGACCAGGTGGCGCAAAAACGTTGTGGGCATCGTCCAAACAAAGAAATTGTGTCACAGCAGGAAATGGTCGACCGTATCAAGGCCGCAGTCGATGCTAAAACTGATGCTAACTTTGTGGTGATGGCGCGTACCGATGCCTTACAAAAAGAAGGCTTGCAAGCTGTAATCGATCGGGCTTGTGCCTGTGTCGAGGCCGGTGCAGATGCGATCTTTGCTGAGGCGATGACCGACATCACAATGTATAAAACCGTCTGTGATGCGGTAGGTGTACCTGTGTTGGCAAATATTACCGAATTTGGTGATACCCCATATTACACCACAGAGGAACTGGCTGAGCAGGGCATCCGTATGGTGCTCTATCCATTATCAGCAACGCGTGCCATGCAAAAAGCAGCACTTGAAGTTATGCAGTCAGTCCGCCAGCATGGTACACAGGTGCAGGTGCTGGACCAGATGCAGCAGCGCAAAGAACTTTATGAATTTTTAGATTATCACAGCTTTGAAAATACCTTAGATAAACTGTTTAAGCAGGAGAATTAAAACAATGGCTGAAGGAAAAGTACTCACAGGCGCAGGATTGCGCGGACAAGTGGCAGGTAAAACTGCATTATCCACTGTTGGTAAGAGTGGTGCAGGTCTGACTTATTGTGGTTATGATGTGCAGGATTTGGCAGAACACTGTCAGTTTGAAGAAGTGGCTTACCTGATTTTCTTTGGTGAATTACCTACTGCTGAACAGCTGGCCAACTATAAAGCCAAACTGAAGTCATTACGCCGTTTACCGGATGCACTCAAAGAAGTGCTAGAACGTATTCCAGCAGATTCTCATCCGATGGATGTGATGCGTACGGGTGTTTCAATGCTGGGCAATCTGGAAACTGAACAGTCGTTTGAACAGCAGCAGGATGTGGCGGACCGTATTTTGGCTACCTTGCCAGCAATCATCTGCTACTGGTATCGCTATAGCCACGACGGCGTACGTATTGATGAAAATACTGATGATGATTCAATCGGTGCACAGTTCCTGCATTTATTGCGGGGAGAAAAACCGAACGCACTGCATGAGCAGGTGATGAATGTCTCGCTGATTCTATATGCAGAGCATGAGTTCAATGCCTCGACCTTTACTGCCCGTGTTTGTGCTTCGACCTTATCCGATCTGCATTCTTGTATTACCGGTGCGATTGGTTCACTGCGTGGTCCACTGCATGGTGGCGCCAATGAAGCTGCAATGGAAATGATCGAAAACTGGACGTCACCAGAGCAAGCTGAACGTGAAATGCTGGGCATGTTAGAGCGTAAAGAGAAGATCATGGGCTTTGGCCATGCCATTTACAAAGACAATGATCCGCGTAATGGCATTATCAAGCAGTGGTCAGAAAAACTGGCTCAAGATGTAGGTGATACCGTACTTTATCCAGTTTCTGTACGTTGTGAAGAAGTGATGTGGCGTGAGAAAAAACTGTTCTGTAATGCAGACTTTTTCCATGCCTCTGCCTATCACTTTATGGGCATTCCAACCAAGCTGTTTACCCCAATCTTTGTGATGTCTCGTGTTACCGGCTGGGCAGCGCATGTGATGGAGCAGCGCGCAGATAACCGTATTATCCGTCCAAGTGCGGATTATACTGGTCCTGAACTGCGTAAAGTGGTTCCAATTGCTGAGCGCGGCGCCGTAGCAGTTTAAGTTATAGAGTATAAAAAATAAGGTCTCATTTTGAGGCCTTATTTTTTGTCGATTTTTTTATTTGACCTTCATTTAACGGCTGAGTAACACTGGATCTTCAATGTGGTAGCCTGTTTCAAATGGAATCCCTAAATATTTCACGGTAACCAATAATTTATCCTGCTGGGGGATTCTATATGCCTGATTCAAGACTAAATCAGGTGTATAGCTAACGGCCTGATGAATTGAAGTTTGGTATGGACCCGATTGAGCCCGATACAGATAGGTCCATTTTGGGACATTTTGGCGGGAATCATGCCATGCGGGCGCAGTAGATTTATCTGTTCTTATGCGTTTGAGCTGAAAATTTTGTTTAGCTAGAGGAACCACAGGCGTCAAACGCTTCTTGATTTGAGCAATGTCCTGATCAAACTTCTTGCTGTGCTGATCATAGTCAATTTTCTTGGTTTTAGGATGGATATACAGAGAATGCACCTGAACCAGCTGATTCGGCTTTTGGGATTTAAAATGATAATAATACAGTTGAGGCAGACGTCCTCGACCATCTAGATAATGGCGCAGCAGGTAGAGTTTCTGGTCTTGGACTTCATAACCTAAAACTTCAATCTGTTGTGGACCGCCTACCGTCGCAAGGCTGAGTGGGCTGAGACAAAGAACAAATAGAAATAGGCTGATTTTGATTTTCATCCTTACCCTCATTTCCTCTGGTTTGATTAAGCAGCTTTGCTATTAATGAGTTCCATTATCTGATCAGCGATCTGTTCTGTTAATTTATCCAGGCGTTCTTCAGGTGAACCATCGATTTGATAACGGTAATCATAGGTCTGATTCTGATAATGGATAGCAACAAAAAAAGTTCCGACAGGCTTTTCTGGGCTTTCGCCGCCCCCAGGTTTTAGTAGACCGGTACAGGCGACAATAATATCGGCTTCTTTAAAGAGTTGTTGACCTGTGACTGCCAAAGCATGGGTCACTTGCTCGGACTCTGGTGAATACTGATCAATTAATTCTTGCGATAGGCCTAAAATAGACATTTTCAGATTGGCATCATAACAAACCAGTCCGCCGAGTAAAATTTGTGCACCACATTCTTTATAAAGAGAAAACTGGCTACTCAGATAACCAGAACTTGCACTCTCTATAAAAGCGACTTTCAGTTGTTTCTGCTCAAGTAAATCACAACAATCTTTTAACATAGTTATCCTTCTTATTTTAAGTGATTCATTTAATGTATCGAGCAAGTTTATAGCGATCAATAGAGATTACGTTTCTGTATATAACTACATAGTTTGCAAAATTAGCATGATTTTTAGATAGCCTGAGCAGGCGCGAGATACTGATAAAACTGTTTGGCTAACAGTTAGGCGATATCTGTAAATAACAGTATCATCTGCTGTGAAACAGTGGTAAAAATAAAAATAAAGTGCTTAATGAAAGAGGATGTCACAATGAAAACTACAGTGAAATATGTAGTCTTAAAAAGTTTGGATTATCAGCTGGGTACACCTTTATTTCAGGAAGAAATGGATGCCGATAGTCAATACTTTGATCAGATTCCAGCCGTCATTTCCTATCAGAATTTACAATTTAAAGTGAAAAGCAAAGAGCTGAAACGCCTTCAGTTAGTAGAAGAAAAAGAAGATATGCAGACTATTATTGTAAAAGTGATCGCAATTTAAGCTAATTTTAAAATTGATTTTAAAGAAAATCTCTGGTTGGAGGTTTTCTTTAATCGTTTGAGTTGAAGACATGCTTTTAAATGAGTTTAAGTAACTGATTTTTTTGCTCAAATATGACATTAAAATAAATATATTATACGGGTTTGCTTTTGAAGTATTCGGGTTCTATTAATAGACTTCTTTTATAAATCACTTTTTACTCAGCTTCAAGTTGTAGATCCCAGCTATTAAATTGAATCTCAAACTGAGTCTTTTCCTCTGTTCCGATAATGCTCCGCAAGGATTTTGAAGATTTTTAAGCGACCAAATACATGCTCAATCCCTATTCTTGATTTCTTGATTATAAAGTTTGAGTTCGGGATCTAATTGATAATGCTTTTTTGATTTTAATGGTAATAGGCTGTTCGGATACACTTTGTAAATCCCTTGATAGCTCTTATCAACAAGAATAAAGGCACTTGCAGGAATTTGATTGAGGTTGCGTTTAAAGAGTCAAAATCATGTACAGCACCACGACTCGTAGGTAATGTTCCCGCAAATTAAACGAGTTTAAAAGTAGAACATCGAATAACCTTTAAATGATGAGATTTTCTATAAAAACATCTAAATATTCAGACAGCTTAATCATGAGTATTTTAAAGCAAGCTGAAGCTGGGACACCTGTACTGAATTTCTGTCGTGAGCATGGCATGAGTACAGCAACATTTTATAAATGGAAGGCCAAATATAGAGGTATGGACCTATCATTAATGATTCGATTGAAAGAGCTTGAAGCTGAAAATGCTCGTTTAAAACGCATGTACGCTGATGAGCGGCTTAAATCGGATGTTTTATAAGATGCATTGCATCAAATTATTAGGCGATAAATTAACAGCAAGGAGTTTCCCTAGTCAGGTGAATGAGATTCATGTACGCGTAGCAGTACTCAACAGAGTCACAGAATTAGGTCGCCTTTATACCCAAGTGGCCACTTAAATTTGAGACAATTAGAAAAACGCTGTCTTTCAGTCTTTTATGCAACAAAGCCAGTGTTGATTTTAAAATAGCCTAAACAATAATTTTTTAATCAATATATTTACCAAATTAGCCGATATTAAAATTACTTAATTTAACAATATAAGTGTACACCTCAGTAGGGCACAAATTAAAAAATAGCTATACTATTCACATAATGCAAGTGCTAATAATAAGGTTGAAAAATGAAAAAACAGTTTAAAGTAACACCAAAATTATTGGGATGTTTAATTTTTATTGGAAGCTCCCCATCAATATTTGCTGCTGAAGCAACAAGTACATTAACGGTTACAGCCAATGTTCAATCTGCATGCGTAATTAATAATGCAACTCTGGCTTTTGGTGAATATCTTCCAGTAACCACCCATGCAAACGCTGACCTAGATGGTGCTACCACGGTAGGAGTAACGTGTACAAATGGTACGACTGCTCAACTCTTTTCAGCTACTCCAACTGTACAAAGAACCATGACGAATAGTACTGGTTCAGTGCTGAATTATCAGCTTTATACCACCGCAAGTCGAGATACTATATTAGGTACTACAGATGCAAGCGATACTATTCCAGTAGTAGGGACAGGCGTAACTCAACCAATTGATCTTTATGGTATAATTCCGCAAAATCAGCAAGTAACGACTGGTAATTATACAGGTACAGCAAACCTGACGATTTCTTATTAATAATTTTTATTTAAGGAGGTCGTTTGATGTTTTTAAAGATAGGAGGATTTGGCCTTCTTTTCAGTACTTCAGTCAGCTATGCAATGAGTATTTCACCAGTTCTGGTAGATCTGACGCCACAAAAAAAAGTAGCTTCGATTACCTTGGTCAATACTTCAGATCAGAAACTGAGATATCAAGCGAATAGCTTGTCTTGGGTGCAAGTGGATGGAAAAAACCATTATCAGGAGAACAAAGATTTATTGGTGGTTCCCGCAATGGTAGAAATAGCTCCTGGCGCCACCCAAATATTTAGAGTGACTCCACGCCATCCACAGAGCAATAATGTGGAAAAGAGTTATCGGCTGGTACTCGAAAACTTAACCGCAGAAATACCCGCTAGCTCAATAAAAGTCAATGAGATTATTTTTCGTATTAGCCACGATATTCCAGTTTTTATCGCTCCAGTTCATCAGACTCACATTTCATCGCGTTGGACCCAATGTAAAGCGCCGACAGGTCAGGGCTGTATTCGAATTGAAAATACCGGAAATCAACGGATTCGTTTTTCTGACGTACATATTCAGGGAAAAGACTGGCAACAGGATCTGAAGGTCAATGATACGGTACTCGCAGGGGCCTGGAAACAGTGGACTTATGATCTGCCAAGTAACAATTCCACCCCAATCAAAATTCAATTAAAAACTGCGAATGGAATGATAGAGCCAGTTCAGCACCCATAACTTAATTAAAAAATAAATGAAAATGACGAATGCATATATCTTTTTCAGGGCAATCCTTATTACGCAGTTTTTGGTTTAGCCCTAAGCCAATTTCATGGATAATTGTATTTCATATATTAACTCCCTCTATCGTAAATGCTGGATTGGTTGTAGAGCCTCATCCATCCTCTTCGCGCTTAACTACAGAACAAAATGATTTGCCGAATCAGAGGGATTTCACTCAAGCGAAAGCTAAGGATCAGACTCAAGAACAGGCTGAAACACTTTTAGTTAATATTATTATTAATAACCAACAATTACCTGATATCTATCGTGTTGAAAAATTGCAAGATGGTCGTCTGGCAATGCCTTTAGCGGTCTGGCAGTTAACTCGATTACATCCTGCTTCAGAACTGATGAGATTAGTCGATAATAACCAGGGCTATACACTCGACTCAATTCAAAGTCTTAAGTATAAACTTGATCGACAAAATTTAATTTTAGAGATTCATGCGCCTGTACAAGCTTTCCAAACCAACGCAGTAAATGTGCGTCCAAAGGCTGAGCAATTAGTTAAAAAGACTTCTCCCGGAATTTTTATAAATTATGATCTGAATGCGATTCATGGCGAGTATGAGAATAGCTATGCGGGCTTAATCGAAGGAACCGTCTTTAACCATTGGGGAACAGCGATGGTCGGTGCCGTTATGCGTGTTAACGACCATCATAAGGAAACGATACGGACAGAAAGCTATTGGCAAAAAGATTTACCTAGTCGAATGCAGTCCTTGGTAATTGGAGATACTATCGACTTTGCCAGTGACTGGAGTCGTCCAGCACGATTTGCAGGTGTGCGTTGGGGACGAGATTTTTCACTCCAGCCGGGTTATATTTCTTATCCGATGCCTTCAATTTCTGGGTCTGCTGCTTTACCTTCTACTATTGATATTTTAGTTAATAATCAAAAAACTCAAATGCAGACAGTGAGTCCCGGACCCTTTGACTTAACGAATATTCCAGTGATCACAGGTTCCGGCGAATTAAATTTAATCGTCCGGAACTTATTGGGACAAGAAACGCTCATTACCAAAAGTTACTACACTTCTCCCCAGTTATTGGAAAAAGATGTGGTCGATTTTTCATTTCAGGCTGGTTTTCTGAGAGAAAATTATGGGGTAAGAAGTAATGATTATAGCGATTTCTTCTCATCTGCCCAGTGGCGACAAGGTTTGAGTAAATTAACCACAGTAGAGGGTCGGATTGAATTACAAGAAGATCGTCAAGCGATTGGAGGAATAGTCAATCAGGTCTTGGGTGACGTCGCTATTTTACGTATCGGCGGTGGAATATCAAATAACAAGGAGCTGCAAGGGAACCGTTATTTAGTAGGCCTGGATCGTACCAGTTTGGTTGGAAGTGGATCGATGCGATGGGAATATTTTGATAAAGACTATAATCAATTTGCTTCAATCGAAGGTGAAACGAGACCTAAACAACGTGTTTTTGCC
>CANQWW010000106.1 GCA_947627655.1 uncultured Acinetobacter sp.
TGTTGTCCCATAGTTGAAGTGATTCAGTTTAAGCTACGCGCGTGTGGCAGGGATGCCACACATTACCCATCACGACACGACGTCGTGTATGGGTAATAAGAGACTTTTGCCTACTTTGGGTCTTTCCAAAGTAGGGTATTGCCTGCACAAATCTATTGAAACTTTTAAACAAAATATGAGGCTGTGTAATGTTTAACTATAAATGTGAATAAATTTTATATAGTTAAATCAATTTTTTATTGCTTCATACAAGTATAGTTAAAATTGTGGGACAGCAGTGGTATACAGGCACTTGAAGGCCGAAAAGAAAATACTTCCGCCTATTTTGCATATTTTTGAATCCTGTTGTCTAAATATGCTGAGGACCGGTCGGGTGATTCATAAGGTAAAACAATATATGCCTTCCAGCAGCCTGAATCATCTGGGCAGTAAAATATTTTCTTTTTAAGGATGTTGAGGATGTCATTCATCTTAAAGTAGTCGAGGGGGAGTACGCTGCTGCTCTAACTTTTGGTAAGGATGATTGGGTCGATGGGCGCCGTACAAACCGATACGGCCGAGAATGAAGGTACTTATTTCTAAAAAATTGACATCTCAGCTATAGCGGATTAATTGTTTTTAACTCTAAATTTGCAGGATTTTTCATCATAAAAATATAAATATCGCAAGATCGTTTATTTACTGTACGTTTAGTTGTGATTTTATTAAAAAACACTTAACAAGCTTTGAAAAACCTATATAATGCACTCCATCAAGACGTCGCGCTCATAGCTCAGCTGGATAGAGCACTTGGCTACGAACTAAGGGGTCGGGAGTTCGAATCTCTCTGAGCGCACCAATCTTGATAAGAATTCTGAAAAAGCCGCACATTGATGCGGCTTTTTTACGTCGGTTGTTTTGATGGATCGATATAAAAAAACAATAACTGTGGCTCTCTATTTATTTCAGTTGCTGCTGTACTTTAAGCGTGTACACAGTATTGGCACCGACTGCAGGCAAGACTTCATGAAAAGGCAGGCTGCGCATGGCACGTAACAAGAACGGCGCCTGAGCATGAATTTTCATGCTACTGGTCATCTGTAATAAAGTGCCTTGTGCTTGTGGTAATAATTTCATGCCGGCTTTCACAAACTTTAAATCTCCACCCACGGCATCAAACTGGTTTTGAAAAGGACTGTTGAGCTGATAACGCAGTTTAAAATCAAAGGGAATTTGAATAACTCCCAGCCCCACTGCAACCTTATAGTCAGCATCGGCCTGTTGCGCACTGATAGGATGTATGTCCACCTTGCGAATCTGGCAGGGAAACAGCTTCTGGCTGGCATCCGCTGCCAGCCACGGCTGAAGCTGCTGCACCGGTTGCGAATAATAATGAAAACTGCTGCTAAAACGCATATTTTCGAACACTTGTCCAAACTTGAGCTGATGATTAGGCAAAATAAAACTGACTGGCTGGCCGGATTGCTGACTCAGCTGGCTAATTTTCTGGATTTGTCCGGTAGTTAGGGCCACTTGCGGTAGTTGTCCACGGGCTAAAGCGATACTTGATGGGGATTTAAAACGTTGCTGTAAAGCTTCCAGTAAAAAAGCATTGGTCCCTGCTGGAATGCCGAGCTTGGCTTCCGGTAAGGCATTTAGAATTTTGCTAAATAAAAAGCCTTGCGGCTGATTTAGATCACCCCATTGGGTCACAGAGACCAGAGTCTTATTCGGCCCCAGCGCAAACCATTCTAGCCGTCCAGCCCCATAGGGAATCGGTGCGTCTATAATCAGGGTATCAATCCGGTTTGCAGTAACCTGATGTTGCATCACGATATTTTCTTTAAAATTCAGGACTGGGATCGGGGTGGGAATATGGACTTGATAACGTACCTGTTGGACTGTACCTTGCGACTCAAGCACTTTGGCGCTTTTTAGGGTAGGAAACAAAGCAGGATAGCTTGAATAATTCAATAACAGCTTTTTGAGTTGGGCTTCAGCGATCGGCAAAACGACAGCCGCACTATAGAACTGGGCTTTAGTCGTACTGGATGGTGTGAGAGTAGGTAAAGAGAGCACCTGTTGAGGATGGGCATAAATCAGCAACCGGTCGCCGGTCAAATCTGCCAGTTGCTTGGGGTCAGCTTGGAACACATCCACACTGCTCGGCAAACCCGGTGTCCAAGGAATGATTTTACTCCAGCCCAGCGGGCTAAACGTGCTGCACATTGCCAGAAAGAGGCCAGCTCGAAATAGGTTCATACCACATCCTGTCGTGTGTTTTATTATTTTGTACTGTTTAGATTAAAAATCATTTTTATCTGTAGCGAAAGCAAAGATATGTAATTCATTTTTGAATACATTTTATGCATGAGCTGGGCGCTGAATTTGATATAGTATGAAACCAAGAAGTTTATGTTTTGATGTGATGCTATGACTGAGTCAGCACCAACTTTATCGACCCGCTATTTTCTGACGTTGGAAGAGTCGCAGGATGGTTTTGCCCTGGCAACTTTTGGCAAAAAACAGATTAGCCGTTTTCTGACCCCTTTGGTGAGTATCGGGATTATCATTTGGGGCTTTGCTATGGGCTTCGATGGGGTCGGACGTTATTACGTGGCACTGGGTGCATTTTTCCTGCTATTACAGGGCATCATGCGTTACTGGTTCCTGCCAATGATGTTCAAGCGTCAGTTTGTTAAATACCAGTTTGGTAAGAGTGAGCAGGGGATTGACCTGTATCAGGATCATGCCGAAATTTTTCATGATGGTCGTAGCAAGAGTGTGGTCTATAGCGACGTACAGAACTTTGCAACGGGCAAGCTGACGTATATGCTGGAGCTGAAAAACCGTACAGTCGTTATTGTGCCCAAGCGTGCCTTTGCCGATAGCGTGGAACAAGGTCTCTTTGAAGCCACCTTTAAAAAATAATCTTGTTAATGATCAGGAAAACCGCCCCTTATGAGTACTCGTCCTTCTAAGATTGTCTGTGTCGGTCGCAGTTATGCAGATCATGCCAAAGAACTTGGCAATGCTGTGCCCGATCGTCCTGTATTGTTTATCAAGCCACCCAGCGCATTAGGACAACTGGATGCCGGTATTGACTGGAATCGTGAGTTGGGTAGCTGTCATTATGAATGCGAGCTCAGCCTGCGTATTGACCGAGCACTAAAAAATGAGACCGATCCTGCTAAAGCTTTAGAGGCAGTCGGTGCGGTGACCTTGGGTCTGGATCTAACCTTACGTGATTTGCAGGACCAGCTGAAGAAAGAAGGCCAGCCTTGGGAGCGTGCCAAAGCGTATGACGGGGCCTGTCTGTTAGCTGATTGGGTGTCTGTAAGTGATGTGGTAAATGACTGGAAAGATGTGCATTATACCTTGCACGTCAATGATGAACTGCGTCAGCAAGGTGATACTGCCTTACTGATTTTTGATGTAGGCACACTCTTGGCCGAGATCAGTCAGGTCTTTAGTCTGGAAGTTGGTGATGTGGTCATGACCGGTACACCAGCTGGGGTCGCAGCTTTACAATCGGGCGAACAACTGAAAATGACCCTGCAAGGCAAAGAGCAAAGCTATGTCTGGACGACCTTGGTAAAATAAGCTGATTTTTGATTGGAAATATGGGAGTCCTAAGGCCAGTACTGTCCCATAGTTAGTTGAAGTAGTAAGGTTTAAGCTACGCGCGTGTGGCAGGGATGCCACACATTACCCATCACGACAGGATGTCGTGTATGGGGAATAAGAGACTTTTGCCTACTTTGGGTCTTTCCAAAGTAGGGTTTTGCCTGCACAAAGCCATTTAAATGTTTAAAGAAAAGATGAGGCTGTGTAATATTTAACTATAAATATAAATAAATTTCATATGGTTCAATTAATCTCTCGTCGCTTTTATTGCTTAATAAAAACTTGGTCAAAATTGTGGGACAACAGTAGTCCTCAGACTCCTTTATTTTTATTTAAAATCTTTGATTAACTTGATGCATCTTCCTGAACTGATCAGGGGTATAACCCATCCAGCGTTTAAACATTTGAATAAACGCAGAGGCATTGGCATAGCCCAGATCAAACGCAATATTTTCTACGCTGATTTGCTGTTTGAGCATCGACATCGCATTGATGACTTTCAGACGCTGCCGCCATTCATTAAGCGACATCCTCAGTTCCTTCTGACAATAACGTGCCAAAGTACGTTCAGTTAGGTGATGTCTAGCGGCCAAATGCTGCAAGGTGCTGTTATCTTCAGGATGTTGATGCAGATAATCCAGAATATGCCGGAGTTGAGGATGTTGGCTATGCGGCAAATAACTGCCCATAACTTGTGCCTGTTTGAGTTGATCAAGCAAAACATATAATAAACGTTGATGCTCTCCAGAACTGACCTCAGTCGGATATTGTTTTAGATGTTGTAACAAAGAGCTGACGAGTGGATTGGTGAGCAAGATCCCTGGCTGATTTGCTAAACCTACACATAAACTTTCATGAATATAAAAGGTTGCATGTGAAATATCGGTACGATTTAAACCGCTATGCTGTACATTGGGCGGTAGCCATATGCCATAGAGCGGTGGGGTAATATAATCAATCTGCCCAATTTTCACTTCCATCATGCCATTAAACGCATAAATAAACTCTCCCCAAGCATGCCCATGCAATGGATAGAAGGACTGAGCAGGGTCTTCACGAAAATTGATCCAGAGCGCGGCAGCAATATCATTATTTGTATTAAGTTGTTGAATATCTTCAGCAACTGCTTTGTTTCTTCTCACTTAGAATTGCCTGAATAATAAGATGAATTGTCTGTTTTAAAGTATATCTTTTATTTCTGACAGATTTATAGTGTACATCTTTAGGATATTGGTCGAGTTGAAATTTTGCAGCAGCGTAAAACACTTGATGCACAGGGCTCATTCATTATGTTTTTCCTGTGTATATTATGGGGATTACAGCAGGTCGTGCTTAAGTTGGCAGCACCAGATATTTCAGCTTTAATGCAGATTGCCGTGCGCTCAGCCTTATCGGCACTCATGGTTTATCCCTTGATTCAGGCAGGTGTGCGGCGGCAGTTATGGAGCAGAAGCTATCTTCCGGCAGGCTTGTTGGTGGGGGTATTGTTTGCTTTGGAATTTTATCTGGTTGCTGAAGCACTGCGTTATACCTCTGCCTCACATACCATCGTATTATTATATACTGCACCTATTTTCGTGGCGTTGGGACTGCATTGGAAACTTCCTTCGGAACATTTATCCCCGCTACAGTGGAGTGGTATTCTGGTTGCGTTTGGTGGCATCGTGGTGAGTTTCTTATTTCGTAGTCAAAGTGGTCATGCTATGCAGGCCAGTGTGCTTTGGGGTGACCTACTCGCTTTAACGGCGGGTATATTCTGGGCCGCAACCACGGTCAGTGTTCGATTAACACGCTTAGCTGAAGCGCCAGCGACGCAGACCTTGTTCTATCAACTGTTGATGGGCGGCATGCTGTTATTGCCACTCGCTGGTATTACCGGGCAGGCGACGCTGAGCTGGAGCATATTATCTATTTCTAGTTTGCTGTTTCATACCATCGTCATTTCTTTTGCCAGTTATCTGCTCTGGTTCTGGATGCTCAAAAAATATCTGGCCTCACGCTTGGGCGTGTTTTCTTTCCTGACGCCAGTTTTTGGTATGCTGTTCGGTGTCGTACTCCTGAATGAACAGATCGAAATGAACTTTATCATTGGCACCAGTATGGTCATGTTCGGGGTGGTATTGGTGAGCTTACAGGGCTGGCTAAAGAAACCAGCACCAAGCCAAGCGGTTTAAATACATGCTACGTATCTGGTCAAAAAGTTTTGCCACCTGGGTCGGGCTATCTTCTATTCTGATTTGGGCCAGTCTTGTCGCAGTGGTTAAGCTCATTACGGAGTCAACCAGCCCCGTACAAGGCATTGCGCTGATTTATAGCTTTAGTGCGGTGGCGATTTTAATACTGGTCGGATTTCCTAAACTGCAACAGCTATCCAAAACCTACCTGTTCGGTTGTGGAGCTCTGTTTATCGCTTATGAAATTCTTTTCCTGATCGCCGTCGCTCTGTCTGAAAACCGGCAACAGGTTATGGTCATTGCCATGATCAATTATCTGTGGCCGCCGCTGCTGATTGTATTTTCAATTCTTGTGCGTCAGTTACAAGCCAGTTTTTGGGTCATTCCCGGCTTAGTGCTGGCGATATTTGGATTGCTGCTGGTGGTTAACCCAGATAGTTTACAGTGGTCCCAGCTCAGCCTTATTCTGGCAAAAAATCCGTGGGCTTATAGCTTTGCCTTTGCAGGGGCATTGCTGTGGCCGGGTTATTGTGTATTGACCAAAAAATATGCTCAAGGGCAAAATGCAGTATCACTCTTCTTTCTCTGCACCGCAGTGGCGTTATGGGGATTGCACTGCTGGTTGGATGAACCTTTTATTCAGCCATCAGCTGATTTATGGTGGCTGATTGGTCTCGCAGGAAGCTTGATTGGCCTGGCCTATAGTAACTGGAATCAGAGTATGCAGTATGGTCATATCAAGGTGCTGATTTTGGCGACGTACTTTATGCCTGTCTATTCTAGCCTGATGTCAATGTTGATTTTACAGGTCATTCCGCCGTTGAGCTTCTGGATAGGAAGTGCGCTGGTGACGGCAGGGGCATTACTTGGCTGGTACGCCACGCATGAGGTATCTAAATAGCAAAATCCTCTGCATGCAGAGGATTTTCATATTCATTTATCGATTAAGAAGTACTGGATTCAGAGGAGGGTTTCTGCACATCTTTGTGTCGAAATAGCTCTGATAACGAGATATTCAGATTTTCTGCCAGATACTGATCTGTATCGCGTAACTTGGGACGCAGACGTTGCATCCATACATCATCCAGATGTACATCTTCAATATGTTCTGCATGTGGCAGGGCAAATGGCAGCTGCAAATAAAAATCCCAGAAACTGACCTGATCTAGATCACGAGCCAAGACATATTCATTGTCATCGGTACGTTTGATCAGATTTTGCTGTTCAAACATCTTAATATAGCTGGGTAAGCGGCCGATTTCATCACGTCCGAGGGCTTCCAGTGCCTGGGCTTCACTCACGCTCTCACCGGTTTTTTGTTTTTGATAAAATAGGGCGAGCAGATCCAGTAACATGATAATCGGATGGCGTTTCTGATCGTGGCCTGATTCAAAGGCTGTCATGGCATAACTGATTTCTACACCGAGCAGAATAATATTCCAGGACAGATAAATCCAGAGCAGGAAAATCGGCACGGCCGCGAAGGCGCCATAGACAATTTCATAACTGGTAAAGTTGGACATGACAAAACCGAACAGGTTTTTAAGTAGCTCAAATACCACAGCACTAAATACCCCTCCGACCAGTGCTGACTTGAGCGGAACATTGCGGTTAGGAATGGTCCAGTTGAGGATGAAAAAGCCGATAACCGTTAAAGAAAAAGAAATCAGCCACAGCACAAAAGCGCCATTTAACTCATAACCGGCAAAATTATTACTCAGAATATTCATCGATGCCAGTGTCGAGGAAATGACAAAAGCACTGCCCAATAAAATCGGACCTAAAGAAATAATGGTCCAATAGCGCATGAAACCAATAATTCCCCCCCGGGTTTCCGTGACGCGCCAGATCCGGTTAAATGCTGTTTCGATACTGGTCAGCATCATCACCGTAGTAACAAACAGGAACAGAATCCCGATGATGGTCAGATTGCTGGATTTATCGGTAAAGGCACTTAAGGCTTTGTCAAAAGCAATCGTGGTTTTAGGCAGGAAATTGGTATAGATCATGGCTTGCAACTGCTGACGTGCCGGTTCCAGTGCCTTAATAGAGGAAATAATAACCAGAAATACGGTCAGCATCGGTACCACAGCAAAAAGCGTGGTATAGGTTAATGAGCCTGCTTGCTCACGACAACGGTCTGCTTCAAAGCGCCGCAGCACAAACAGCATAAACTGAAACCAGTGCTTTTCATAAAAAGGTAATTTCTGTAAGTATTTAATGATCATGCGCCCGTTGTCTCTATTTTCTTTTCATCATGAAATTTATGCTTCAGCTTACCCAAAAAAACAGAAAAATACCGTATAGTTTTCTTTTTTTAATTTAGAACATTTACGTTATGCAACCTTATGTCCTTGTTTTATATTACAGCAAATATGGTTCTGTCCGTGAAATGGCCCACTTGATTGCCAACGGGGTAGAATCTACAGGGATGGCGGTCAAAATCAGAACCGTGCCAAATATTGCGACTGTGGTCAAAGAAGCCGAGCCAAGTATTCCGGCAGAAGGTGATATCTATTGCACCTTAGACGAACTGGCCAACTGTAGCGCACTGGCACTTGGCTCACCGACCCGCTTTGGCAATATGGCCTCGGAAATGAAATATTTCTGGGATCAAACTACGAGTCTTTGGCTCAATGGTGCCTTGCATGGCAAGCCCGCGTGCGTATTTACGGCATCCGGTTCCATGCACGGCGGGCAGGAAAGTACCTTGCTGACCATGCTGCCGCCATTATTTCATCATGGCATGATGATTCTGGGCCTGAATAATGCGACACCTGCATTGTCAAATACCAAGACAGGTGGCACACCTTATGGGGCCAGCCATGTTAGCGGCCCACGGCATGATCTGGCCTTGAGCCAAGATGAAAAGCTATTGTGTGAAATCCAAGGCAAACGTCTGGCAGAAGTGGCGATAAAGTTAAATCAGCCCTAATTTATCCATAGGGACA
>CANQWW010000107.1 GCA_947627655.1 uncultured Acinetobacter sp.
ATGGACTGGCACGTTTTGTGGTCGAGTTCTTCCGTGAACCGGACAATGGTCTGTTGTTTATTGGCTGGATGAGCAAGGGTCAATTCCTGAGCCTGCCAATGATCCTGATTGGTTTGTGGATGCTGTGGTATGCCTACCAGAAGAAAATTTATGACTGGGGCCCACAGAAAAATAGCTAATTGAAATTCCCATATTGCGAGGCAACTGCCTCGCTTTTTTATTGTTGAAATATGCTAAAGTGCAGATTCCTTAATTTTGAACATTTACGGTTGCCATGCTCGAATACTGGTTTAACCCGCAAATTTCAGTGCTGAAAAAACTCCTGATTTTCGCGGTCATTGCCGCAATAACAGCAGTCTTATACTGGATTGAGCCTTTAGCACTTGACTCGATCCTGATGTTTGCCGGCACTGGCATTATTTTTCTGATCTGCCGCTACTGTAAAATTCATTTCGCCACAAAACATCTCACTGGCCTGTTTTATCGGGTCCTGACCTGGATTCCGATCGCCCTGCTCTTATCTCTGATTTTTATGAATATGAAAAATGGGGAAATTCTCGTGAGTGGCGCACAAGGTCTTGGCTTTATGGCCTTGGCAGTCTGCCTGTTTTCACCGCTGTCGCTCATGCACCAAAATACTGGTACTCCACCTCATGCTTGATTTCTGGTATTCGCAGCGCTGTAACCGTCAGCTGAAGCTCATCATTATTATTGCGGTATGTGGGGGAATTTATGCAGCCTCGACCGTGGCAAAATTAGGTCCGATATTTGTGGGAGTGAGTCTGGCGATTGGAATACTGCTGCACCTGTTAGGTGAATTTAGATTAAAGCTGTCTGCTCAAAATCCTTATGCAGACGGTTTTCGTGCTTTAACGATGGCGATTCCAATCGTGGCCATGATCACCCTAATCGGATATTTACCTAAAACGGGTCATGTCTGGGACACGATCGCTTTGGGTTTACAATGCTTGGGCTTCGTTGCAATTGGGCTGTTTATCGTGTCGATTTACACCAAACGTGCGAAACGCTTCGAAGATTGAAGCCATTTCGCCAGGTTCACTTTTAACGCTTGGCTTAAAGATAAGAATCCAGACGGTAGTAGGTATACGTCACATTAGGCGTACGATAGATCGCGTGACTGTTCTGACGGAAGTCAGACACCCAAGCCGTACCCGAATACGCTGCAATATGGCCATACTTGTGCTGTGAAGTCCGGTCGATGATATAGATATCGCCTTTTTTCGGCCGGTCAAAAGCCAGATTAATCTTACGATAACCGAGCTGCTGCAAGGTTGAACCCCAATCTGCTGCCGCAACCGGATGATTGACAATTTTTGCTCCAGAAGATTGCAGACCAATACGAATGCTACGCGCGCACATCTGGGTGCTGGTATTGCGGCGAATACCTTGCAGATAACTGCTAAATTTTTCGATATCAATACGCTGGCCTTTAGATCCAAAGTTCTTATAAGACTCAGTACGCGGATTACGGGCTGAAACAGATGGATTGCGTTGGGACTGATGTTGAGCATTTTGTCCCGATTGGGAACGAATTATGACATTCGCTTGAACAGGAGCATGAACTTCACTCATATTCACTTGATGATCATAAATCATATTGGACCCGGCTCTCCCCGCCCTTCACAGGCGTTCATATCTTTTGTAGGGCCCAAATACTAGCCTCATTAATGTTACTTTTCACGCTAAAAATGTAATAAAATTTATCAATATTTATTCAATTAAATTTAACCTTATGTTCTATATATAAATATTTAAACCAGTTCTGTTACAAAACCCTTATTTATTAAGATTTATTAAAAAATAGATTGATTTTCTACTCATTCAGAGAGAAATTAGCTTAATCTGACAAAAATTCTCATTGGCTAAATATTTCTTCACATTGCCTCCGCATAGTATCCCCTTGAAAACAAAACCAACATTTAACTACATGATTACAGCATTTTCAGGAATTGTTCATGTTTAGACTGAATTGGCCATCAATATTGACTGTAATAAAACGGAGAAAATAATGAGTCATGATATCCCTACCGTTTCTAATTTTAACCTTACCCAATATCTCGGCACTTGGTACGAGATAGCCCGTCTCCCAATGAAGCACCAACCTGAAGACAGTACCGATATTTCAGCTGTATATAGCTTAAATGAGAACGGCAATGTCCGCGTTCAGAACCGTTGTCTGGATGCGGACGGCAAACTGGATGAATCCATTGGGGAAGCCACCATTGTTGATGCAGAAAATGGCAAGCTGGAAGTCAGTTTTTTGCCTGAAGGTTTGCGCTGGGTGCCATTTACCAAAGGAGATTATTGGGTTCTAAAACTGGATGGTAATTATCAGACCGCATTGGTGGGCGAACCGAATATGAAATATCTATGGTTATTGCACCGTACTCCGACGATTGATGAAACCACCAAGCAACAATATCTGGCTTATGCAGAGTCTTTAGGCTATCACCTGTCTGATCTGATCGACACAGTACATACAGGTAAACCAACTGCTTAAAATTAGGTAAGCAAGAGCACTCAAAAGCATCCTTAATGGATGCTTTTTTATTAGATGAAAAGATTGTCTGCTGATGCTGAATTATGGTAAAAATGCTATTCTAAACGGTTTTTTAAATTACTGATCTGCATCTACCCATAATAGAGGAGATAAGACAGGAGTTTTTTTGCCATTCATTCGAGAGGCAATGTTCAACAAATTTTAAGAGAGACTTATGCGCCAATACCTTGACCTTTTACAACATATCCTCGACAACGGCGGTGATAAAGGCGACCGTACCGGTACAGGTACACGTTCGGTATTTGGTCATCAGATGCGCTTTGATCTTTCCCAAGGTTTCCCTTTACTAACCACTAAAAAAGTACATTTCCGTTCAATCGTGATTGAACTGCTGTGGTTCCTGAAAGGCGATACCAACGTTAAATATTTACAAGACAATAAAGTCACGATTTGGGATGAATGGGCGACTGCAGAACAAACTGCTCGCTTTGGCCGTCCGGAAGGTGAACTTGGCCCGGTGTATGGTCATCAATGGCGTAACTTTGGCGCAACTCAGCAAGAAGATGGTCGCTATAACCAGGACGGTTTTGACCAGATCAAATGGCTGATCAAAGAGATTAAGACCAATCCGAATTCACGTCGCCTGATTGTATCTGGCTGGAATCCGAATGAAGCAGGCCAGGTTGCCCTGCCGCCTTGCCATACCCTGTTCCAGTTCTTTGTCCACAATGGCAAATTGTCTTGTCAGCTGTATCAGCGTAGCGCCGATGTATTCCTTGGTGTACCCTTTAATATTGCCAGCTATGCCCTGCTGACGCATATGATTGCGCAGGTCTGTGATCTGGACGTCGGTGATTTTGTCTGGACCGGTGGCGATACTCATTTGTATGCCAACCATTTTGAACAGGCTCAACTGCAACTCAGTCGTGAACCTTTGGGTCTATGTCAGCTTAAACTCAATCCTGAAATCAAAGATATTTTCGATTTTAAATTTGAAGATATCGAAATTGTCGGTTATGAATCCCATCCAGGTATCAAAGCACCTGTCGCAGTTTAAATATTCCCAAACCGAATAAAATTAAAATCCCACTTTGCTTAAAGTGGGATTTTGCATTTTAATAGGAACAATTTTTATTTGTTTTTGAGTATAGGTATGGCATTTCAGGATTTAGAAGTCGTTCATGTCGTGGCAATGGACCAGCAGCGTTGTATTGGTAAGGACAATGACCTGCCTTGGCATATCTCAGCAGACCTAAAACATTTTAAGGAAATCACCCAAGGCGGTGTGATTGTGATGGGGCGTAAAACCCTGGAATCGATGGGCCGTGCGTTGCCAAAACGGGTCAACTGGGTGATTACTCGAGATGCTGACTGGTCTTTTGCAGGCACTAAAGTCGCCCATAGCATTGAAGATGCTTTGACTCAAGCTATAGCAGATGTAAAAGCCTCAGAAAAACCGCAGTCTATTTACATTATTGGGGGTGGTGAAATATTCAAGCAAACCCTAGATATTGCTGACCGTCTTGAGCTTACACATGTCGAGCTGGATGTACAGGGTGATGCTTATTATCCTGAAATTCCGGCAGCGTTCAAAAAAGTGGCGGCAGAGCAACACATTGACGACAAAACCGGGATTGCGTTCGAGTTCGCAACCTATCAAAAATAAAACAATAATTTTTAATTAAAGATTCAACTATGTCTTTATCGGGAAATACTGCTCCAAATTGGCTCTTCTGGCTGCTGAATGCAGTATTTACCCTCTTTGTATTTGGCTCCAGCCTCTGGTTGTGTCTGGCGCTCTGGATTCAGCAACCAGGGGGAGCAATACTCACTTATATCCTGATCGGTCTCTGGCTGATACTGGCCTGTGCCGTTTTAGGCATTTATTTTAGTCGCCACCTGATTTCACGTGGCGCTGATATTCTGCTGTATATCTTTGCATTTTTGTTGAGCTTATTGTGGTATTTCAGCCTAGAAGCACGACAAGACCGGGAATGGAACCCAGAAGTTGCCCACGTACTGCATTATGAACAGCAAGGTGATCGCATCACGCTGCACAATGTACGAAATTTTAGCTGGCAGCCAGATGGCCGTTATATCGAGCGCTGGGAAAGTCGCAGCTTTGATCTCAACCAGATCACGGGCGTTAATGTTATTACCTCTTACTGGATGGGTCCGCATATTGCCCATACGCTGGTCAGTTTTAACTTTGCTGGGCAAAAACCGCTGACTTTTTCCATTGAAATCCGTAAGGAAAAAGATGAAGATTTCTCTGCCATTGGCGGCTTTTTTCGCAAGTTTGAACTCAGTCTGGTGGCAGCAGATGAAGCAGATATTATCTATACCCGCAGTAATATTCGTGGTGAACAAGTCTACTTCTTCCCGGTTAAGATGTCCCGAACAGAAGCCAAAGCCCTGTTTCAGGAATATCTGACCACAGCAGATGATCTGGCCACCCAACCGAAGTGGTATAACACCTTGACCAGTAACTGCACGACTCTGGTGTTTGATATGGTACAGGCCGTTTCGCAACAACCGCTACCGACCGATTATCGCCTGATTGCGTCGGGCTATCTGCCCAATTATATGTATGATCTGCACGCCTTGGAACAGGACTGGGATTTAAGCACCTGGTATGCCAAGGCGCATGTGAATCCACGTGTTAAAGATTTTCCACAGCTCAGTAGCGAATACTATTCAGCTTTAATCCGGCAGGGTCTGCCGCAACAGTCCATGCAATAGACGGACAAATTCAAGCCATAAAAGATACAAATTGTATTGGTATCAGCTAATTTTTTCTGTTTATATACAAGAATATATCAAAGAACAAGAGTAAATCCAATGTTAAAAAAAGTGACCGCAATGGCTATATTCGCTTCAGTGCTGGCGTTGACCGGCTGTCAAACCACCCCAGACCAGACCTCTGCTCAGGCTGCTGAAAACCTGCAACAGCTGCAAAACCGGACCTGGATGGTCACCCACATTGGCAGTGAAGAAATTAAGACGGCACCGACTGCACGTCATATTCCAAGCCTGCAGTTTGATGCTGCGACCCAGCGTGTAAGCGGTGCGGATGGTTGTAATCGTATCATGGGCAGCTATAGCGTCAGTAAAGATAGACTGACCTTAAGCCAGATGGCAGGCACTAAAATGGCCTGTATGAACAATGACAACCTGGATCAAAAGTTCAATGCAGCTTTGACCAAAGTGACACATTACCAAGTATATAGCAAAACCCTAAAATTAATGGACAGCTATGGCAATCCGGTGATTCAGCTGACCAGTGCGGTACAACCTCGCTAATTTTTTTTAAAAAGCCTGTCTCGACAGGCTTTTTTTTATTCAACACTTACAGGTTAGAATAGCAACAGAGACCTAATATAAAGGATTCAATCATGCAACAAGCACTATTTGGTGGCGGATGCTTCTGGTGTACCGAGGCGGTATTCTTGCAGTTACAAGGGGTACAGAAAGTCGTCAGCGGTTATGCAGGTGGAGAACGTCCCAATCCAAGCTATGAGGAAGTCTGTGGCGGTGAAACCCAGCATGCCGAAGTGATCCTGATTGATTTTGACGAAATGCAAATCAGCTTCAGACAGTTGCTGGAGGTTTTTTTTGCGACCCATGACCCGACCACGCTGAACCGCCAAGGCAATGATATCGGCACCCAGTATCGTTCGGTGATTTATTATTTTAATGCTGAACAAAAGTCTGAAGCAGAAAGCGTTATACACGCTTTAAAAGAGGAAGGACTGAATATTGTGACCGAGCTGAGTCCGGCGCCGACCTTCTATCCGGCGGAAGACTATCATCAGAACTTCTTTGCCAAGAACCCCACCCAAGGCTACTGCAATTTCGCAATTCCACCCAAGTTGAACAAGTTACGCAGTAAATTTACCACTTTACTGAAAACCCATTAAACGTTATTGAGTAAGCCATAAAAAAAGCGACCATTGAGGTCGCTTTTTTTATTCTGGAAGGATCAGTTATCGGTGGCAAAGGCAATATCGCTGAGTCCGGCTCCACTCGCGCGAGACATCACCTGAGCTACAGTATCATAACGTGATTCTTTATCCGCTTTCAGGACAATGGTAGGCTGACGCTCAGCCTGTCCTGCTTCATTAAAACGGGTTTCCAGCTGTTCCAAGCTCAGCACATTGCCATTCCAGGCCACATCACCCTCGGCGTTGATGCTGATGGTAATATTTTCAGGTGGAAGGTCAATAATTTCTGCAGTGGTCTGTGGCAAAGTTAATGGAATTGATGGGTTGGCAACGGTGGCTGTCACCAAAAAGATGATCATCAATACCAACATAATATCGATCAGAGGAATGAGGTTCATCTCATTCATGCCTGCATCGTTGTCCTCACCCAATTGAAATGCCATTAAGCTTGACCTCCAACCAGACTATCCTGTGCGATCTTGCTTTCAACCTTCTTTGCTGCAGATTCCTGTTGCAGCATGGTATCAATCAGCAGGCTATGTGCATGATCCTGCAATTCGTGAGTTAGACCACGGTTAAAACGAACAGCAATGTTGTAGGCCAATACCGCAGGAATTGCGACCGCCAGACCCAGACCAGTCATGATCAGTGCTTCACCGACAGGTGTTGCGACTTGTGCCAGACCTGCCTGACCACTTTTACCCACTGCGACCAGCGCATGGAAAATACCCCAGACCGTACCGAACAGACCCACGAAAGGTGAGATTGATGCAATGGTACCCAGCACTGAAACACCTTTTTCAGCATTGGCTTTCTCTATAGAAATTTGGCGCAATAAAGCCTGTTCTGCAACAGCTTTACGCTGTTCAAAGGCCAATGGATTAAATTTGTGTTTCAATTTATCCAGTGCCTGTGCCAGCTGGGCATAAGCAATCTGTTTGAGTTGGCGAGTGCCCATTAGACGCAGTACAAAAATGGTCCATGTCGCAATCGACATTGCCAATAATACGAAATACAGTGTTTTACTGACTGCATCAGCATGTTGCCAATAAACTGAAAAGTTCATATTCGAACTCCTAATGGGTTAGCCGTTATTTAATCATCTGAAAATCGAATGGCTGCTCCACACGGGTTGGATAGGCCACACCATTTTCAACATATTTGGTAAGTTGTGCACGACGTACCGCTGCTTCTACTTTACGCGTTACCGCCGGGCTACAATCTGAATTTCGTGCAGTGGCAGAGACAACCTTGCCCTGCTCATCGGCGCTCACATCGACCACTAGCGAACAGGCCGATTTTAACTCGCCTGCCGAAAGTGCCACTTTTGGTGAGCGCTTCCAGGACACGCCGCCGCCAATCGATACACTTTTTGGAGACAGTGGTGCTGGTGGAGCTGGTGGCGCTGCAGGAGCAGGCGGTGCCACAGGGGCTGGTGGCGGTGTTGGTGCCACTTTGGTTTCAGTCACTACCGTCGGGGTTACCGGTGTCGGCTTGGCTTCGACTGGGGGTGCTGCGACCACTTTCGGTGCTTCGGCTTTTTTCACCTGTTGGATCTTCTCGACCTTTTTCGGAGGTGGAGGAAGCGGTTTGTCTACAATCCTGACCTCTTTCGGCTTCGGCGGCTCTGTTTTCGGTTCTGGCGGCTTCGGCTTTGGTGGTAAAGGTTTTGGTGCTTCCTGCAGTTTGACAAAGCGTACCTTCATTGGTTCTTTATCGACTTGCTTCAGTTCAGGTGCCTTCATCTGGCCGACTGCCCACAATAGCCCCACATGACCCACCAACACCGCGGCCAGAATAGAAACAACTTTCTTTTTCATCTGATTGGACGGTGGAGGTATCAGGGGAGCAGCAAATTGACTCATTAAATCTATTACCTTGGGGAGATGATGCGGAACAAACTATCAAGCTCATCGATTAGCACAATTAAAGTACGCCAATAATAAATGAGAAGTGTTTTCATTTGCAACTCCTAATCCTCTTTTTCTCCATCTTTTTTTTATTGCAAATAAAAAAGGCATACTTAAAGTATGCCTTTTAGAGGTTAGATTCAAGGATTTACTGAAAGACCACGGTCTTATTGCCATCGACAATAATCCGGTCTTCCAGATGCCATCTGACCGCACGTGCTAACACATTACGCTCTACATCCTGGCCCAGTTCACGCAGCTGTTCAACAGTAAAGTCATGATTCACCCGTTCCACGTCCTGCTCAATGA
>CANQWW010000108.1 GCA_947627655.1 uncultured Acinetobacter sp.
AAGCCTAAAGATACGCCTGCAATTCCTACAGTGGACAATGATCAACAGCATTTAGGCACGGATCTACGCAAAGAAGATTTAGAGGATAAAGTAAACCCGGTGCAAAATCATATTGTTGATTTTAAAAGCATGGTGAAAGTTAGCCCAGGAAATGACAAGCCAAAAGTCAAAGACATTCACCTTGTCTCAGAACGTACTTATGAAATGTATGTAAGTGCAGGAGGCACACTTAGTATTGAAGAACTCACAGAAAAGTGCCGATCTAACGCTGTGGCGGCTGGTACTTTTGTTTTGGGTGAAATAGCCAAACTTAGAAAAGCTTGCCAGGAATAAGTATTTTAAGCCTCATTAGTAGACATTTACCGGGCATAAAAAGACAACTAGAAATAACGCATATTTGGGTTAGTTTTTGGGGTATTTTTATAGGGTTTAGTCTCATTTAAGGTCGTGAAATCCAGCAAGAATCAAAATTTAAAATTTCATTAGTAGACATTTACCGGGCATAAAAAAAGCCCCCTCGGCTAAAAGGGGGCTTTCCCATTCCCAATATGGCGGTCGGGAATGTCATCATCAAACTGTAAGGCTAGTTACAGCCAGGTAAAGATAACATAAAGCTTATTAAAATCTACTGTCAAAGCTTAAAAAACAGACTTCTACTTAATTTTTAAGTTAAAAAAACTTAATATATTCAGCTTATAGCCGTCTAGCAATCTTGCAAGCGGCATAAAGTAATATCGTAATCCTCACGCATAACCAGTAAATGACGATTCAATAACTGCCATTGTGCCGTTGTCATGTTTTCCGGCTGGCCCTTATTGATCCTTTTTTCAAGCTTGGTATATCGTTCCAGGGCCTTATTGCTTTCATCCTGTAACCAGTGTTTTTGATAATCAAAATCTGGATCATCCAGGGAGCATTTAAATTTTTCATAAAATTCGCTGGCTGGGCGTGTGTAAACGGCCCCAGTAACTACGCACTCATAGACAGCCACTTCACCGAGCGTATCTTCATCTTTGGCAATGTTGAGTAGCTTGTAAACCCCGCCCTTGTAATGGGTGAAATGCAACTTTTCGCCACGTAATACATTATCTTTCTGTCTGCGGTCCTGGTATAGCTTTTCAGTCAGTAGAACACTGGCAACTTCCCAAACTTCGGGCATTGCTTTTTTATAGGCAGTGACACGCCCGATTTCTTCATCATACCCCACAGAACTAATCATTGTACTAATGCCATGCACCGTGTAGCCATTGACCAGGGTAATAGCACATAAGGTAGAACGGCGATCAGGTAGCAGCACATATTGGATGCCAGCAATTAAGCTTTCAACTAGATCCTGGGTTAATCGCGGCCCCTCTATTTTCTTTTCCTGAATGAGCTGTTCAATTTCTTCATGGTTATTCATATCGTTTATTCACCTGGATATAGACACAAAAAAGCCAGCTTTTACACTGGCTGGTTTGCTGTTTTGAAATTACCGAGTAATCAACCTGAATGACCCTTCAAGCTAACCAACTGCAAAACATCGGACTAAGAGCGACCGTTGCGGGAATAATAAGTCTAAGACTAATTAAATGCAAATAAATTATATAAAAACTATTTTAATTATTCTTTGTTGTGATACCATCACAACATCATCAAACGAATATGGCTATTCTCATGAAATTAGTACGCAATGCTGCAACAACTTTTGATTCAGAACGGAAAGAACACCGCCGTAACCGTGGCCGCACACATTTCTATCAGGTAGAAGGCAATGCAGAACATGAAAGTGAGCAACTTGCCCTGGTAGATGCTGTTCTTTTTTCAATTCAAACAATCAGTGATGAAGCTCAAAGCTGGCATGAACGTGCTTGTCTATGTGCCGACTATAGCGAAGGCTATGCCTGCAACTATGCTGTAGAGCTTGATGAAGTAGAGGACTTTAAGGGCTTATGGAAATTGGTAAAGGCTCAAGTAACTGAGTATGCCAAAACATTTGGATCTATCCCTACAAATGACAACTACGCGCTTAATATCCTGGGCTATGCGATTGCGGGCAAGATCGTACGCAACTCTAATGGCAAGTATGAGCTACATGATCGCGTGTATAAATTGGCCGTAAAGTGGAAAGCTGAAAGTGAGGAACGTCAAAAGGCCCGTGCTGAGAAAGCAGCGGCACCAGTAGAAGTAGAAACGCCAGCTGCAGAACAAACAGCACCAGTACAAAAAACAGAAGGCGGCAAAAAGATTCACATCACGCCAGAAACTAAAGCCGATGAAATTAAGAGCTTTCGCCTGGTCAGCCCATGCAAAGAGTGTCCATACAGAAGTGACCTGCCATCGTATCTAAAAGGCTGGCTGGGCCGGGAACGCGCAACAGAAATTGCCCGAAATGTATTTGATCTAGGTCAATCATTCCCTTGTCATAAAACAACAGAACATGACGATAGGAAACTAGACCAGGGGTACACCTATAAAGGCTGTGAAAGCCAGTGCGCCGGGGCCTCTATCATGCAGATCAAGTTAGGAAAAACTAGCGCATATATGCAAGTTGCTGAACGCTTGGGATGGACCAAAGAAATTGAAGCCATGCAACAGCTCGACCTGGATTCTCCAGTGTTTGAGACAGTAGCCGATTTTATTGAATTTCACTCACGTTAATGGGGTTAAAAGATATGGAATTTATCACCTCAGACCAGGCACGTTCCTATTTTGTTGAGTGTGGCCTGAGCTATCAGTATGTGGCTAAACACCACTTTCAAAAGTTACGCGCCATTGTGACAAAACACCTCAAGGCAAGCGGCTGTATAGAAGGATCTCTTGCCTGTCACGGCCATAGCAAATACACCAGTAGCGATAAAGGCGGGGTGTATGAAGCGAGTTTTGTTTGTAAGGCTTTCTACTTTAGCCGCCGTCAGTGCATTTCTTTTGAAAGAACGGGCTTTATTGGCTTTGCTGGTTGGTCCGATCCAACAAACCTACAACCCATCCTAAATGGCTTTATTCAGTGGTGTGACTGGATGAAGGACCAAATTGATATCACGCATAACCAGGAACAAAACTAATGGAAATGAATGCACCTATCGCGTTTGAAATGAACGTGTACGCAATCGAAGAAAAAACAGGAAATCAGGCCATTGCAAAAATGAGCCTACCGCGTGGGCAATACCCAACACCCGATACAATCCGTGATTTAGTTAAAACCGCGACTGAATCATTCCCGGATGGGTATGTGCTCATGGATAAAAAGCAATTCTTTAATGCGATTATTACTGAGGAATACGGCAAACAAAACACTACATTCGCTACACCTGGATCGCCTGATTTTGATGAAAACTATGTTCAGGGGTCAGATGAATGAGTGAATCAATGACTAAGCTCGATGTGGCTTTATTAAACCTATGTGCTGGCAAGCCTTTAGATTTTGTGACTGAATTTGGCGAACTGATCCCTCAGATTATTAAAACGGTAGAGGATCATGCAGCCTTAAAGAATGATTGTATGATCGATCAAACCTGGTTTATGAAAGGCTCACCAGTAGAGGCTTTGGTTAAATATGCAGAAGGCACATACAAGGCCGAAGCTGTGGCCCAAAACTCTAAAATTAAGTTTGGCACAGATGATAACGAACGCTGGTGGGCGCATGAGGTCCCATTTTTTGGCACCGTCCAAATGGATAAGATCGTAGAACACGGCCTGACAGAATGGGATATCCATTTTAATGAGTGCTGGCAGGGTCCTTTTGCTACCCAGGCGAAAGCAATTAAGCACCTAGAAGAATGTATCCAGGAAATGAGGGAGGAACAAAACCAATGAGCATTTTAGATAAACAGTACGTGGTCACAATGGATGACGGCAGTGAATGGGCCGTACCTATGCGCCTGATCGCTGAGAACCGGGCTAAGTACTATGCGGAGCATGAGTACAACGGCGACCTTCAAGAAAGCCTCAAGGATGATACCCTGCCTTACTTCACCCAAAGCGCCTACGCAATACATGACTGGGCCTCAAACAATATGAATTGGCACGAAGTTCAGCCTCACGCCGTCATGATCAAAGCGCCTGACGTTGATTTTCAGGATGGCTGGGTAAATGGTGCCTATTCGATCCGTGAACATAGCAATGTATCGAATGTATCCAGTGTGATAACATCACATTAAATATTTAATTTCTGATATTTAAGGGGATAAGCATTGGAATCAAATAAGCCTAAAGCTATGACAGCCTATGAACGGCGTAAGCGGATGGATGAGCGTAAAAAGGCACAAGGATATACCCGAAAATCTTATTATCAGCATCAAACGGATATTGAACTGATCCACCAGGTAAGGGAGCAGCTGGCAGCCAAAGATGATCAAGCCACCAATGAAGAAGCCCTAAGCTACATATTAGATTTTTACAGGAAAAATGCCCTTTAACCGGGGCTTTTTTATGCCTGGTATAAAACTACAGACAAAAAAAACCGCCATTATGGGGATAGTGGCGGTTATAAAGAGGGTTTCTAAAACTGATTGGAGCTTATGTAAAAAACTAAAAACACCATAAGCAGCAGACCTTTTCACATTGAGACAAGCGGCTAGTTTTTCTGCTATCAGTACCGTTTAACTGACGGAAAGCATTGTATATCAATAGATCCTACAATAAAAGTCTTTATCTAATAAATAAATTAAATAAAATGTAATTTATGGCTATTCAATATCGTCAAACATGGCCTCAGCTTCTTCTTCAAGTGATTGCCCTAAGCTCTCCCCGCTCACTGTTCGCTCTGCAGCGATATAGGTGACGTTCTCCAGGAATGCAAAACAGATAGCATCCCATAAATCGGGTGATCCCATCCCTTCCCATTCGGCTGAGTGCTTTGGCGGCACTCTAATCCGGCCCTTATCTGTAAATGTCTTTGGAATGCGGCTAGATTGCGCTAAAACCTCTTTTTTATATTCATGGGTCAAGATACTCAAGCGGCCTTCTTTTGCAGCTCTGGCGGCCTGGTGCATGGCCTGAGCGCGTAGATTTAAATAACGGTCCTTATTCTTGTTCTGGAAACATGGATTTCCCCAGTTTACCCGGTGCACAACCTGGTTAGCATCTTCTAGGTCCTGACATACGTTAATACCCAAACCGCCGCTATCGACCACTTTTGTATTGTCTGGTGCATCTTCACCAGATCCAATAATCACCCCGGACAATTTATTGGCTCGAATCCCGTTACTAAACAGTGGAACTTTAAACACTTCCACACGCCTCGCGTCCGGTCCAACATCACCGTAGCCAATCACCCGGATCGCCACAATTGCCGATTTATCACGGAGACCTTCACCCGATGCAACGTCATTTGTCAGTAAATAGCCGTATGGCTCATCTTCACCAATAATTCGGCCATAGGTGTACATCTTCATAGCTACTTTCAAGCTCATCATGTGCTTTGATGAGTCTTGAGGGAACATACCTAGTAAACGTACACGGCGCTCGTCATCATCGTATGAGTTCCACAGGGCTTGTAAGGCATCATCTGATACCAGGGGTGAATCGATAGAGCTAAATACAAGGTTGTTCCATTCCCCACCATTGGCAATGGATAATTCATGATGAGTACGCCAGAAAAAGCCCGCATTCCTGGTAGGCTGGGAGTTCATCAGCATACGGTTATGCTGCTCAGTCAGTGCACCCAGTAAAGTTGTGGTTACTTCATCTGGTACCGTACTGGCCTCATCGACAATAACTAAAAGCCATTCACCATGACGGCCGGCCATTTTGTTAGCTGTTTTGGCATTCGCCGTCTTAGATTCAACAAACCAGGTATCTTCAAAGCCTTTAACGCGCATTGTTGCATTTGCCAGAACCTCAATATGCTCAGCAATCCAACCATAATGAGGATTGGCCCGGATACGCTCTACGTTGGTGCCAATCTCCTTCCACATCGTAGCTTTTAACTGGTCCATGTCGTTTGCTGTAATAAGCGTAACGGACATAGGAAAACAAAGCATGTGCCAAAGCACGATATGAGAAGTACCGGAGGTTTTACCTGTACCGTGACCCGAAGCCACACTGGTCCGGGAGCGGGAACAAGCCACGGATCTATGCAGTTCAATCTGGTGGGGGGTCGGCTCCAGGCCAATGACCTCAACCACAAAACGTACAATATCCGGTGCAAACCGTTCACAAAATTCAGGCCATCTAGGGTCCTGGTGCAATAAAACGCGCTTAGCCATCTGAGAACATCACTTATTTATAATGTTCTCAAGGTCACAAACAACAGCACCGTAGATTTTGCTGTGATATGTGTTGTTTACCTTGTCATTAGGCTCAGAAATCACCGCATTACGCATATAAGCATCTTGCATTGCGACCAATTGCAGCTGCTCTTGTTCCAGCTCATCCAGGCAGCATTTAAGCGCATCTATTTTGATCGCTATTTCGATAATGGCAAAAACCATAGCCACAAAAATAAACCAGGTTATGAGTATTGCGGATGGATCGAAGGTCGCGCCGTCCAGATTGCAGACATACATACCGGATAAGCAGGCCGCCGTACCTTTTAAAATTGATTGGAATACAAAGAGGAATAGCCAGATCCCGCTAAAGCCTATTGACCAGGCAAGCTTTTGATAGCGTGAAAAGCGTTTTCTAATTCGGGCAGCTGCTCTACTGCAGGCGGGTTTCGTTACCAGTGTCATGAATCCACTCTCATAAGATCAGAATCTCATTTAAGCGGATACAAAACGGCGAAAAGCTTTGATTTTCCTAAACCAGACCTGAGCGATAGGTATAAAAAAACCCCTGGTCCAAATAGGTGAGCCAGGGGGTCATTACGAACTGGAAATTAGGTGCCTGTCTGTTCCAGGCTGTCACCTTGCTTTACGCTGCAAGTAAGCGGTTTAGGGTTTTCTCCAACATAACCAATTAAGCTTGATTTACATTCTCTAACAGGTAAATACCCATAGCGGCTTTATGGTCGGGCTACTGTTATCTACGACCAATAACGTGCTATGCCGTCCAGACTGTATTACGCATTCGTCTGGCAGTCCTCGTTAGCCTCATGTCAGAACTAACGGCGTAATGTCCGATGACCTAAAAGGTTTCGCTAGAATCTCACTAGCTCGTCAGATCGGTTGCCTGTCTTTCCAAGCTGTCATGTTTATCATTCTGCGGTATATCTGCAACGACACGTTCACGTCATAAACAAAGACATTCAATACTTTAAAACTGGTGCGCCATGTAGGACTCGAACCTACGACCAGAAGATTAGAACTCTACTGCTCTATCCATCTGAGCTAATGGCGCATAAGTGCATAAGCACTCAAGTGCATAAGTGGCAAAAGGGAGGATTAACAAAAACCTTTTGCCACTTACTAACCTGATTAAGCGCGGGCTACGCTAAATAGCTGCTGGACTTTCGCTACCCAGGAACATGACAAGTAACCCAACATCTCACATTCACAGCTAAATACTTAAATCTGTAAGCGACCCAGGTATGGGGTAGTCACACTCTGAGGAATGTAGCACCTGGGTCGCTTGTGTTGAAATATAAGCCTTTACCTTATTATTTGCAAGCAAAATTAGTCTGAGTTTAATAATTTGATTGGAGCCGGAGCGCCGTTATTGGCTGGATCACCAATTAAATGCAGTGTTTGAGTAGGATTGGTGCACGTAAGCTTGAGTTGTACGATAGGTGCCAATTTAGCCAATAACTCCATAAGGGAAAGGCCGTCAGCACATACAAAGTTTTCTGTTTCCATTTCTGGTGTGATGCTCATCTGCACAAAAAACGCCGGGTAGCCTGGTGTATTGGTGATATACACACGAAGGAAATAAGGACAATCCTCAGAACGGCTAAAGTCATACAGCGGATCTATTTCATAGCCACATGCAGCCAGACAGTCAAAGTAAGACAATTCATCATTGTTTAGTTCATTCATTTTTTGAAGTAAGAAATCATCTACTTGTACCCAGCCATCCTTAATAGAGAAGCCGACTAAATTAGTGTCTTGCATTATGTAAAGCCTAATTAATTATATACAGGCTAATTATATTGAGATTTAAGGGAAATACCATACTCCAGATACAACAAAGCCCCCTTTATGGAGGCTTTATTTCTTACAAGTCGGCTATTTTTATAACCGCTATCCGCTCAGGTTGCATTGCTCTACGCTTTGCCAGATCCATTAGTTCAGGCCAGGGCTTTTCAGCCCATACAGGCGTTATATCTTTTTTTGCTAGGTATTCATCACATATAAAACGGTGCGGCATACCCAAGCCATCCTCTGCGATACGCTGAGCATCCATATATAGATCACGGCCATAGAGCGCCTGGTGCTCTTTTAAAAGCCTGATCCTTTCCTCATCGAGCAGCTGCATTTTCTCCTGGGCCAAGCGAATGCTTTTCATAGCATCTTCTGGATTATTCCAGGCCTGGTGTGCCGTTGTGGTTGTTGCATTCATAGCGGCCAGATCTAAAGCGCCGTCACGCATAACCAACAATTCACTGTAATCATAAGAATGCCCGGCCAGATCCATACTAATTACAGCATCAGCAAGTAGATTTTTGGGACCTAACATTGCCTCTGTTTTAGATTTCAATTGCTCGATATGAG
>CANQWW010000109.1 GCA_947627655.1 uncultured Acinetobacter sp.
CGATATAATCTTCAATCTCGTCCTCATCAACGTCGAGTTCACTCACACAACGCCCGGCAGCAGATTTTCGTGCTTTGATCATACTTTCACGTGAACCACTGATTAAATAATGCCACGAGGCTAAGGCTTTGCCTTCAGCCACACGGCGATAAGCACAACTTGCGGGTAACCAGTGAATATTGGCCAGTTTTTCTGGAGTCAGCTGAATGCAATCCGGCACAAACTGTAAGCGGTTGACATAATCTGAACAACGCGCGGTCTGACAGTCGAGCAACTTGCAAGCCACCTTGGTATAGGCCACTTCATGCGTTTCATCATCTTCAAGTTTAATCAGACAGCACAAGCCGCAACCATCACATAAGGCTTCCCACTCCTGAGGATTGAGCTCCGTCAGAGCATAATGTTTCCAGAATTCGGGACGCAAGGTATCAGTCATAACAGCAAAAAAAGTGAATCAGGCAGGTGGTAGTATAGCAGTCTTAGGCTAGCTTGGCTGTCTGTAAGCATATGATAAATAACATCACACGAATAACTACGCATTAGACAGATTGTCAACAAAAGACTAACAGTCTAAGGAATTTAATCTTCCTATACTGAATTTGAGAATAAAAACACATGGAGATTCAAAGATGTTTCGTTGGGCTATTATATTTGCTGTTATCGCACTGATTGCAAGTTTACTCGGTTTTGGTGGTGTAGCTGGTCTGTCCAAAGATTTTGCCATTATTCTGCTAGTGATTGCCGTGATTCTTGCAATTGTCGGCTTTCTGTCTCGTGGCAAGGTTTAGGTGACATTCTAACTTACAGAACAAAGCTGGCAGCTTGGATGTCAACTGAAAGAAGCTAGAAAAAAATAAGAGCCAACTGGCTCTTATTTTTTTGCATATTTTTTTAAAGCTATTTAATCAAGGCTTTAAATGGCGAGGGCGGAAACCGGTCAAGAGCAAGGCCAGCAGGTAAGTCCCAATTCCCACCAGACAGAGTCCTAGAACCTCTAACACCCGGAACCATTGTGAAACGTCACCGTTATACCAGTTCAGGGCATAAGCCAGCGCTGCGATCATCGCCAGATTGGCACAACCAAACTGCAATACCAGCTTTTTCCAGTGTGCACCGAAACGGAAAATATCACGTTTATGCAGATAGAAATATAGCATCCCAGCATTGACCAAAGCTGAACCTGAAGATGCCAGTGCCAGGGCCATATGCTCAGCCTGCCAGTCAATCAGCTTAAAGAAACCGATAAAGATCACGTTGAGAATGGCGTTGGCAGCCACGGCCATCAACCCTACACGTACTGGGGTTTTGGTATCTTGCTGTGCATAAAACCCCGGTGCAAAGACCTTGATCAGCATAAAGGAAATCACGCCCGCACTCATACATTGCAAGGCCAGTGCTGTCATCTGGGTATCTTCCAGATCAAACTGGCCACGCTGGAACAGTGCCTGAATAATTGGAGTAGACAGCATGAACAGTGCAATACTGGCAGGCACGCCCACCATCACAATCACTTTTGCCGCCCAATCAATCATCTTGCGGAACTTGGCCTGATCCTGTTCGGCATGACGCGCAGATAGCGATGGCAGAATCACCGTGCCAATCGCGACCCCAATCAGACCTAAGGGCAGTTCAGTCATGCGTTCAGCACTATATAGCCAGGACACCGAACCATCCTGCATAAATGAAGCCCAAATGGTATTCAGCAGCAGATTGATCTGGGTCACGGACACGCCGAACAAGGCCGGTAGCATCAGTTTCATGATGCGGTCCACACCTTCATGCTTAAAGTCCACTTTAGGCGGAATCAGCAACTTGCGATGCCATAACTCTGGAATCTGAATAGCCAGCTGTAAAGCACCAGCAATCAGTACCGCCCAGCCTAAGGCCATAATAGGTTCTGCCATATACGGCGTCAGCCACAAGGCACCTGCAATCATGGCGATATTCAGCAGCACAGGCGCAAAAGCAGGGGTGGTAAAAGAGCCATAAGTGTTTAGGATGCTGCTGGCAAAAGCGGTCAGTGACATAAACAGCAGATAAGGAATGGTCAGACGAAACATGTCCGAAGCCAGAACAAACTTGTCAGCATCGGCATGGAAACCTGGTGCATAGACATAAATAACCGCTGGGGCAGCAACCATGGCAGCAAAGGTCAGCAGACTCATAAAGGTCGTCAGACAACCAAAGACCCGGCTGATCAGGATCTGTACTTCGGCATGGGTGCGGGTGGTTTTATATTCAGTCAGGACCGGAATAAAGGCCTGTGAAAATGCCCCTTCTGCAAACAAGCGCCTGAAAAAATTTGGAATACGAAATGCAACCACGAAGGTATCAAAGTCTTTACCCGCACCAAAGACGTTTAATAACACCACGTCCCGCACCAGACCCAATATCCGTGACAACATGGTCATCGCACTGACAATGACAGTCGAACGCCATAGCGCCATATTGTTCACCTAATGTTTAAATTTTGCCTATTGTAATGAAACTTGCAGCAGAAGTTCATGGCTTTATCACATCCCTATTCTGCTATTTATGTATTTTTATAATCATGCAACTGGGCCCGGAAAGCTGCCCAGTCAAAATACGGCCCCGGATCGGTTTTACGCCCGGGCGCAATATCAGAGTGCCCAGCAAGATGCTGTGCAGTGTTCGGATAATGTGCCTGTAAGCAGGCAGTCACCTGTACCAGTGCCGTGTATTGTGCAGCCTCAAATGCCTGGTCATCACTGCCTTCCAGCTCTATGCCAATAGAATAATCATTACATTCTTTTTTGCCCAGATAACTGGAGCGCCCTGCATGCCAGGCCCGGTCATTCAAGTTGACAAATTGCAGCACTTCTCCTGTACGCAAAATCAGCAGATGGGCTGAGACTTGCATACCTTGAATGGTCTGAAAATAGGGATGGACTGACCAATCCAGCTGGTTCTGGAAAAACTGTTCAATATAGCCCCCTCCAAATTGTGAGGGAGGCAGACTGATATTATGCACCACGATCAGCTGGATCTCAGTCTGTGCAGGACGCTGATTAAAATTTGGTGAAGGAATCTGCCGTGCACCAATGAGTTGCCCATCCTGTACCTGAAATGCAGCTGCCTGTTGCATAAAAATATTCCTTTCCCGACCCATAAAATCTCAGACTGCCACATGCAGCCGGATCAATGCTAAAACTTTCATCGCTAAATCTCAATTCAGCCAGGATAACTGTACAAAAAATCGCTCATTTTTGTGTAACAGTGCTAATATAATGCGCAATTTTCACGGCTTAAACTATACGGAAATACTCATGAGCATATCGCCAGCGTTATTAGAACAGTCGATTCAACTCAATATCCAGCAGGCGCTGGCCGAGGATATTGGCGATGGTGATATTACCGCCCTGCTCACGCCTGCAGATGAACAGGCCACTGCCAGTATTATCAGCCGTGAAGAGATGGTATTGGCCGGGCAGCCTTGGGTAAATGCCTTGATCCAGGCTTATGATCCGAAAGTGGAAGTGATCTGGCTGAAAAATGATGGGGATCGGGTTCAGGCCAATGAGGTTTTCCTAAAGCTGGCTGGCTCAGCACGCAGCTTACTGACCATAGAGCGTCCAGCGCTAAACTTTGTTCAGACCTTATCAGCGGTAGCGACTAAAACCGCGCACTATGTCAAGCAACTTGAGGGGCTGCATACCCAACTGCTGGATACCCGTAAAACCCTTCCAGGCTTACGTATTGCGCAAAAATATGCCGTTACTGTCGGCGGTGGTCAGAATCATCGTTTAGGATTATTTGATGCTTTCCTGATTAAGGAAAACCATATCATGGCGGCTGGTGGCATTCAGCAAGCGATTGCCCGCGCCCATCAAATTGCACCAGACAAACCGGTCGAAGTGGAAGTGGAAAGCTGGGATGAGTTAAATCAGGCACTAGAAGCCAAAGCTGACATCGTGATGCTGGATAACTTTAGTCAGCAGCAGATGATTGAGGCGGTAAAGCATGTTGCCGGCCGTTGTAAACTGGAGGCTTCTGGCAATATTACCATTGAAAATTTACGTGAAGTGGCAAGCACAGGCGTGGACTATATTTCGATGGGTGTTTTGACCAAAGACGTCACAGCAGTAGATTTATCGATGCGCTTTAATGCGTAAATGTCAGTTAATCACATGACATGGAGAGGGTGCGAAGCACCCTTTTTATTTTTAAAAAATTTTTTTCGTGCGTTTTTTGCACAAAAAAATCATATAGATGAAGCAAGTGATCCGGGCTTATGCTCACTGGCTGGTATTTTGCCCGGTGGGTGCAGCAGCACCATCCCGATTGGCATCATGGGAATTATTATTACAGGCCGTGAGACCCAGCACGCTACAAACCGAAAATGCCATCAACCATATTTTCATATTTTGTCCCTCTATGTTTTCGTAGATTAAAAAGCATCGCTTGAAATGCAGCCCGACAATAGACAGCTCCTGTTCCATTTTTGTGAGGCAATGTTGAGCCATAAAAAAACGCATCCGAAGATGCGTTTTAAGCGCGAGAAAGACTTACCAGCCTAAAGCTTCTTGCTGTTTCTTAATCAGCTCTTGAATGCCTTTTTCAGCCATTTCCAGCATGGCATTGCATTGCGTACGGGTAAATGGCTTGTCTTCGGCAGTTCCCTGAATTTCGATAAATTCACCGGCCTGTGTCATCACCACGTTCAGGTCAGTCTGGCAATTTGAATCTTCTTCATAGCACAGGTCCAGCAGAACTTCGTCTTTGAAAATACCCACGGAAATTGCCGCGACTAGGCCTTTTAATGGGTCCTGCTTGATTTTTTTCTTCTCCAGCAAGACATTCATCGCGTCAATCAAGGCCACCGCAGCACCGGTAATTGCTGCCGTACGTGTACCGCCATCGGCCTGAATCACATCACAGTCAATGGTAATGGTATTTTCACCCAGTTTTTTCAGGTCAACCATGGCGCGTAAGCTACGACCAATCAGACGCTGAATCTCCTGAGTACGACCACTTTGTTTACCACGTGCCGCTTCACGATCGCTCCGGGTATGGGTAGAACGTGGCAACATGCCATATTCAGCCGTGACCCAACCTTGACCTTTGCCTTTTAAGAAACGTGGCACTGAGTTGTCGATGCTGGCAGTACACAGCACTTTCGTATGACCAAATTCAACCAATACTGAACCTTCCGCATAACGTGTGTAGTTACGGGTAATTTTAACCTCACGTAATTGATCTAATGCTCGTTGGTCGATACGCATAATAAGTCCTGTTTTGACTGAAAATAATTGCGGCTCAGTATAACAGAAGCCCATAGCAAGATTGCCCGAGACCGGTGATGATTTACAAAATCAATCAGGGCAGAGTTTGCGACCAGCGTCTGATTTATAGTACTCGCTCTCTGCCCGGCCGGTATTTTTTGTTAGAATCCACACGATCATCAGAGAACCTGCCTATGTCTTTACGTGAAGAACGCAAACAGAAAAGCCATCAAGCCATTCTGGATGCCGCCCTGCGACTCAGCAGCCGCGGCCGGGCATTTAGCAACATCAGCCTGCGTGAACTTTCTCGTGAAGTGGAGTTGGTGCCCACGGCGCTCTATCGGCATTTCAAAGACATGCAACAGTTGGGCATTGAACTGCTTGACCAGACGTCGCTGCATATCAAGAGCGTGTTAAATCAGCTTGGGCAAGCCTATTTCTATCAGGCCAATACCCGGACCAGCACAGCGATTGAGCTGTTTTTCCAAGCCGTGGAAAGCCACCCCGAGCCTTGGCTATTTTTTATTTCCGAACGTTGGGGCGGGTCAGATTTTTTACGCAGTGGGATTGAACGTGAAGTGCATTTTCTGGTCGAAGACCTGATGCATGAGCTGGAAAAGATGCAATCTCTGCAGCAAATGAATGCGCCACAGGATTTAAGAGGTTTGGCCCAGATCCTGATTGATCTGTCCCTGACTTGGGCCATGCGCTGGATTAGCATTCAGCGTTTACCAGAGGATATTCGGCACTCGCATCGCGAAGCCTGTAAAGCCCAGACGATTATTCAGATGCAGCTCCTCTTGCGCGGGATTCTGCACTGGCAAAGTTCGTCGCAACGCACGATAGCCGATCATCCAGATTCAGTCTGAAATCAAAATACCCCACAAAAAACTGCCTCAATAGAGGCAGATTGTTTAAAGCGCAAAGTATTCTGTTATTTGGCTTTACGTTCTTGGTCGATCAGATAGTTAACCACCTGAACCACTTTGGCATTATCCCCTTGGACGACATATTTGCCATTTACCGTGACCGCTGGAACCCCAGTCAGCTGGTAAGCAGCCGCCAGGTTTTTAGCTTGGGCAATTTTAGAAGAGATTGGGAAAGACTTATAGGTGCTATTAAATTTCGCTTCAGAAATCCCATAACGTGTATAGAATTTGGCCAGCTGGGCCTGCTCCAGAATAGGTTGCTGTTTCGCGTGAATGTCATGAAACAGTTGCAAATGGGCTTTTTGGCGCACACCTAAGGCTTCAGAAACATAATAAGCACGTGCCGCCTGTTCCCAAAGTGGATTCATCGCTGCTGGGGTACGTACAAAGCGTACATCTTTAGGTAGTTTTTTCAGCCAGTCCTGCATATGCGGTTCCAGCGTATAGCAGTGGCCACAGCCGTACCAGAAGAATTCACGTACTTCAATTTTCCCCGGTTTTTCAATTTTGACCGGATTGGCCAATACTTGATAATCCTGACCAGCCACGAAATTGGCCATTGCAGGTAAAGAAGTTGTTAAAAGAGCTGCAGCAATACCACTTAAAAGGAATTTTTTCATTGAACTTATAGTCCTCAAAATCGTTATGATTAGTCTATGCAAATACTATAAATCAAATATGCCGCTTTCGTTTTCATTCTGTGAACTTTTTTACTGCTTTTATCGCTTTTTTCACAGGACACGCTACACTAATCGGTATTGAACTTTTTTAAAATATAATGACTTGATTGAGGTGACCCCCATGTCGCAATTGAATGTTGATCCGCAGGAAATTGCCAAATTTGAAGCTTTCGCAGCCATCTGGTGGGATCAGCATTCTGAGTTCCGCCCCCTGCACATGATTAATCCTTTACGTCTGAACTGGATTGATGAACATGCCGCTGGTCTTAGTGGCAAGAAAGTCCTCGATGTTGGCTGTGGCGGCGGGATTCTGGCAGAAAGCATGGCGCGTCGGGGTGCCGATGTGCTCGGTATCGACATGGGTGAAGCACCGCTGAATGTGGCACGTCTACATGCCGAACAAGAAAATGTACAAAATATTGAATATCGCCAAGTTCCGGTAGAGCAACTGGCTGAAGAACAGCCCGGACAATATGATATTGTGACCTGTATGGAAATGCTGGAACACGTTCCGGATCCGGCCTCAATTATTCAAGCCTGCCACAAACTGGTCAAACCGGGTGGTCATGTGTTTTTTTCGACTATTAACCGTAACCCTAAGTCATATCTGTTTGCCATTATCGGGGCAGAATACGTGTTGCGTATGTTGGCGCGCGGCACCCATGATTACAGCAAATTTATCAAACCCTCCGAACTGGCCCATGATATCCGTAATGCCGGCCTGAAACTCAAAGAGATGACCGGTCTGCATTATAACCCGCTGACCAAACGCTACTGGCTGGCGCCTAATGTGGATGTCAATTATATGGTCTATACCGTGAAAGAAACTGTGAATGAGGCAGCTGAATGAAAGCGGTTCTGTTCGATCTCGATGGTACATTAATTGATACTGCAGCCGATTTTATCCGTATTATTCAGGATATGTGCCGTGAAGAAGGCCGTGATCTGGTACCTGCTGAGTTGATCCGTACCCAGGTATCGGAAGGGGCACGGGCCATGGTCAAGCTGGTCTATCCGGAACTGGAACTGAATGATCCGGTGCTGCTGGCGCATCGTCAGCGTTTTCTGGATCTGTATGGGGCAGATATTGCAGTGGATACGGACCTGTTTGCAGGCATGTATCCGTTGCTGGAAGCACTGGAAGCACGCCAGATTCCTTGGGGCATAGTCACCAATAAACCGCGCTGGCTCAGTGAAGCTTTACTCGCTGCCTTGAATCTGACCGAGCGCTGTTCGGTGCTGGTCTGTCCGGAAGATGTGGGTCATACCAAGCCACATCCGGAACCGATGTATCTGGCCGCCCAGCAGATCCAGATCGCCCCGGAAGCCTGTATCTATGTGGGGGATCATCCACGCGATATTGATGCAGGACGCGCGGCGGAAATGTATACCATTCTGGCTGCCTACGGTTATCTGCCTTTAGAGCACAAAGATGATCTTGCCGCCTGGCAGGCAGATTGCATCGTGCACAGTGTGGCAGAATTACATCAACAGATTGAGCAACTGCTGCTCAAGCCGGTTCTGGGCTAAAACGGCAGTTCC